>DATIZW010000259.1:0-4579 GCA_035516875.1 Steroidobacteraceae bacterium | reverse complement strand
GATTGCGGTTCAGGGGGAGGCCTCGACGGTCCACAGAAACGTCTGCGACAGCGGTGCCAGATCGCGATGGCTCGACTGCACCTCGACCGCCAGCTGCTCGGGCTTGAAGGCGAGCGGCAGCGTCACCTCCTGGTCGAAGTTCTCGAGGTAGCGGAAGTTATAACGCAGCTCGCGCACTTTGCCCGCGGTGAGCGCCGGCAGGTCGAGCGATTTCGCGGTGCCGTCGTAGGAGCCATCGAGGCTGATGTGCACCGTGCCCGCGGCTTCCGTGTCGGCGCGTCCCGAGCGCAGCAGCGACATGTGCACGACGTAGCTCGCCGGCTTTGCGCCCGCCGTGATGCGCAGCTGCTCGATCTTCACGCCGATCGCCGCGGCCCCCTGTGCGACGAGCCCGCGGTAGAAGGCCAGCTCCTGCGACTGCCGCGCGACCTGCGCCTGCAGGTCGCCGAGTGAGCGTGCCAGGTCCGCCTGCTCGTGCGCACGCCCCAGGCGGATGGTGTCGAGCTCGGCGAGCTTGGTGCGCAGCTCGCGGTTGTCCTTCTCCAGGTGCTCGATCTGCACCTCCAGCTCGGTGCGGCGCTGCGCTGCCGCCTGGCTGTCATAGCCGGCATCGTAGCGGCCGAGCTCGTAGGTGACGTAGAGAGCGAACAGGCCGATGAGCGCGGCGGCGACCAGCAGCGTCATGCGCAGTCGCGGCGCGCGGCGGCGTACCACGAGCGGCGCACCGTCGTCACTGCCGAGCATGGAGGCAAGCGGTCCCAACGGTGCAGTCAGTCCGGGGTTGCCGGCGCCGCACGCTGGCCGCGGGCGGTGAACTTGTCCCACCACTCGGGAAATGGCGGTTGCTTGCCACGGGGGAAGGCAAGTCCCGCAAGCTCCGTCAGCGCGCGCGCATAGACCGGACGCTTGAAATAGATGACTTCCCTGACCGGCTCCCAGTACGACACCCAGCGCCATTGGTCGAATTCCGGGTCGGCGGTGCGGCTGAAATCGAATGCGACATCCGCCCGCTTCATGCGCAGCAGGAACCAACGCTGCTTCTGGCCGATGCACAGCGGGTGCTGATTGCGTCGCACGTAGCGCGGCGGCAGCCGGTAGCGCAACCAGCGGTCGGTCTGACCGATGAGGTCCACCGCCGCCTTGCCGACGCCGATCTCCTCGTCGAGCTCGCGGTAGAGTGCCTGCTCGAGCGACTCCCCGGAGCGCACCCCGCCCTGGGGAAACTGCCAGCCGCGGCCGCCGCTGCGGCGCCCGAGAAACACCTGCTCGTGGTGCATCAGCACGATGCCCACGTTGGCACGGAAGCCGTCCGCGTCGATGACGTCGCTCATCTCAGGGCGTCGAGTCTGCCACAAGGCGCAACCGCTTGTGCGTCTTGCACACGCAGACGACGAGGGATGGCGTTTTCCAACAATTTCGATGAGGCTAACGGTCCTGTCATCAGCGGGTCACCAGGGTAATGCCGGAATCGAAGGTTGCGCCGGTCGCATCGCTGCGGGGCCTCGCGATCCTCGCGATGTTGGCGGCTGCGGTGTTTCTCGCGGCGCTCCTGGTCGGCAGCTCCGGCATCCCCCTCTCGCGGGCGCTCGCGGCGCTCGCCGGCGGCGGCGATGAAGCTTCGCGCACCGTGCTGCGCGAGGTGCGGCTGCCGCGGGTACTGGCAGGCTTCGGCGTCGGCAGCCTGCTCGCGCTGTCCGGGGTGCTGCTGCAGGCTCTGTTCCGCAATTCCCTCGCCGATCCGTATGTGCTCGGCGTCTCGGGCGGCGCGGCAGTCGGCGCGCTGCTCGCCATGATGGCCGGGGTGGCGGCCGTCATGGTGCAGTCCGCCGCGGTCGCCGGCGCACTCGGCGCCGTCGCCATGGTCTATCTGCTCGCGCGCGGCGGCGGCACGCCGCGGCTGCTGCTGACCGGTGTGGTGCTGGCGAGCGCCTGTGGTGCGCTGGTCAGCGTGCTTCTCGCGCTCGCGGACTCTTCGCGCGTACGCGGCATGGTGTTCTGGCTGGCCGGCGATCTCGAGTGGGCAGTGAATCCCTGGCTGAGCGCCGCTGCCGCCGCAGTCGCGGTGACCGTGGCGATCGTGGTGGCGCGACCGCTGAATGTGCTCGCGGCGGGGGAGCTGCGCGCCCGCACGGTGGGGCTGGCGCTCGAGGGGTGGCGCACGCTGCTGTTCGTTGCCTGCGCGACGCTCACCGCGCTTGCGGTGGTGAGTGCCGGTACCGTGGGCTTCGTCGGTCTCATCACCCCGCACGCCGTGCGGCTCGCCTTCCGCACCAGCGATCACCGCATCGTCGCCCCGGCCGCCGCGCTTGCCGGCGGCATGCTGCTAGCGGCAGCCGATCTTGTGGCACGTACCATCGCCAGCCCCCGCCAGCTTCCCGTCGGCGCCATCATGGCACTCCTTGGCGCCCCGCTCTTCGTGGTGCTGCTGCGCGGCCGCGGAAGATAGGCGGCCGACGGACCGTGGCGGCCGCTACCCGACCACGTTCGGTGAGGTCGCGATGCGGTTGCGCCCCGCGCTCTTGGCGCGGTAGAGCACCGCGTCGGCTTCCGCAATCAGCCGCTCCGCCAGCACCTTGTAGTCGCGGGTGCCCGCCCCAGGCGTCGCCGCCGCCACACCGATCGAGAGCGTGATGGTCTCGGCGACATCCTTGCTGATCATGATGGGGTGATGGCGTACCGCGTGCAGCACGCGGCCCGCCACCTTCTCGCCTTCGCTGATCGTCGCCTGCGACAGCACCAGGGCGAACTCATCGCCACCGAAGCGCGCTCCGGTGTCGCTGATGCGCATCTCGGCATCGATACGCTGTGCCACCTCGCGCAGCACCGCATCGCCGGCGAGGTGTCCGTACTGGTCGTTGATGCGCTTGAAGTGATCGACGTCGATCATCAGGCACACGATCGATTTGCGCGCGCGTTGCGCGCGTGCCAGCTCCTCGCGCAGCCGCGCATGCAGGTAACGGCGGTTGTGAAATCCGGTGAGGAAGTCGGTGAAACCGCTGCGCAGAAGTCGGGCGCGGTTGACGGCATTCTCCACGCAGATCGCAGCCACGAGACCCAGGTGCGCGAGAAAGTCGCTCGCCAGCTCGCTGGTGAAGCGAAACGGATCGCTGCTCGAGAACACCAGGACGCCGTCGAGCTGTTCGTGGCGGCGCAAGGGAATCAGCGCGAGGCTTCCGGGCGGCGCAATGCCCGGCACCAGCAGCTCGTGATCAGCCTTCTGATAAGGCCCGAGCCAGGGGCGCTCGAGGTAGGCGAGCTGCGGCGCCACCGCCATCAGGGCGTCGACGAAACACACTCCGGGCGGCTCGGTGACCATGGGGGCGTCGCCGGCGAGCAGGTGACGGATCTCGTGCTGCGGATCGTGCAGAATCAGCGCCACTTCATCGAGCTGGTACGAGGTGCGCAGTCCCTCGATGAGCCGGTCGAACAGCTGCGTCAGCGAGCCCGCGCGCAGCAGCTCGAGCTCGCGCTCCTGGGTCTTGCGCAACAGCGAATCGTTGCGGCCGACGGCATCGGTGAGCGCGTCCAGCCGGGCCTGCAGGAGGCGGTTCTCCTCCTCAAGCTCGGCAAGATGAGTGGCGGGCGCTTCGGCGGCCGGCTCGCTCCGGGGTCGGCGCATTAACGGGAGCCTCCTGGTCCCCTCAGGCGCGGCGCTCCGCCACGCTGCGTCGGTCCTGGAGATAATCGCGCCCGCGCTGCATCAGCGCAACGAAAGCGTCGTGATTCTGCGAGAGCACGGAGGTGCGCAGCCGTTCCACCGCCTGTGCGAGCGCCTCGAGCGACTCGGCGCCGTAGTCGTTCAGGCTCTGTATTTCATAATACAGCTCGGGGCTATCCTGGGCGACGCGGCTGGCAACCTCGAGCTGTGCATCGAACGTGGTGCTCGACATGCGTGCCAGCTTGGGTGCTGCCTCGCCGCTTTCCGCGAGCGCCGTGAAGAAAGCGATATTGAGTGCGTGCGAGAGACCGAGCACGTAGGCGATCAACCGGTCGTGCTCGTCGAGACTCATGACCACGTGCTCGGCCATGGTGTGCGCAAAAAGCTCGCGCGCGCTCGCGAGCGCGGCCTCGTGGCCGAGGTCGACGAACACCACATGCCGCCCCGAGAGCAATTCCGTGTCCGGACCGAACATCGGGTGCACCGAGGTCACGCGGCAGCCATGGGACTTGAGTGCCATGAGGCCCGCCCGCAGCGGCGACTTGAGCGATCCCACGTCGAAGATGACGCCGGGTGGGCGGCGCAGCGCGAGATCGCGCAGGATCGCATCGGTGATGCCGAGTGGCGTCGCCAGGACGATGAAGTCCTGCTTGAGATCCGTATGGCGCCAGTCATCGACGCGCCGCACACCCTGCGCAGCGTGGGCGGGGTCTGCCACCTCCACGGTGAACCCCTGCGAGGCGAGGAAGCTCGTGAACCAGCCACCCATCTTGCCAGCGCCGCCGATGACGAGCGCCCGCCGGCCGCTGCCGGTGCCGTGGGCCACGACGCTCGCCTGCTCCTGCGTGGTGAGGGAAGAGCGGATCAGCAACCGCAGCAGCTGCTCGGCGAGCGCCGGTGACACGCCGCGCTCGGCGGCCA
>DATIZW010000258.1:0-10095 GCA_035516875.1 Steroidobacteraceae bacterium | reverse complement strand
CGCCGCTGCGCGCGCTCACGAACTGAAGCGGTGTCGCATGCGCCAGTAGAGGATGCAGAGCAGACCACCGAGCATGCCGCCGAGGTGGGCGAAGTGGGCGACGCTCTGCTGACGCCCGGTCACGCCGAGAACGAGCTCGAGGAGCCCATACGCCGGCACGAACAGCCACGCCGGGATCGGGACGGGTATCGGTATCAGGAACAGCCGTTGCCGCGGGAAGTACCAGGCGAAGGCGAGCAGCACGCCGAACACGCCCCCGGAGGCGCCGAGCGTCGGCTCCGGCTCGGTCACGCCGCTCACGCCACCTTGCACCGCGAGCTGCGTGAGCGCCGCCGCCAGAACGCATATCAGGTAATAGAGCACGAAACGCCGCGCGCCCCAGTAACTCTCCAGCGCCCGGCCGAACATGAAGAGCGCGAACATGTTGAAGAAGATGTGCGCCAGGTTAGTCGGGTCGTGCAGGAAGGCGTAGCTGATCAGCTGCCAGGGCCGGAACAGCGGGGTGTGCAGCGGCCAGAGCGCGAACAGCCCGAGCATGAGATCGGGCGCGACCTTCTCGAGCAGGTACACCCCGACATTGATGAGGATCAGTGCCCGCGTGGCAGGCGGCATGCCCAACATGCCGCCATCTTAACGATCTCCAATCTCCCGTTGGAGAAAAACCAGATCCAGCCAGCGGTCGAACTTGTGTCCGACTTCGTGCAGCTGCCCGGCGCGGATGAAGCCGAGACGCTCGTGAAAGCGGATGGCGGCAGCGTTCTCGGCGTCAACCCCCGCGATCATCATGTGCTTGCCGAGCGCGGCCGCCCGTGTCAGAAGGGCACGCAGCAGCGCGCCGCCGGTGCCGCGCCCGCGGCCATCGGCACGCACGTGCACCGTGTGCTCGACGGTGAAGCGGTAGCCAGGCCAGGCGCGGAAATCGCCGAAGGTGCCGAACCCGGCGACGCCGCGCGCGTCGCGGGCGACGAGGACCGGATAACCCTGCGCCATGCGCCCCTGCCACCACTGCAGCCGCTCCTCGAGCGTGACGGGCTGGCTGGAGAAGATCGCGGTGGAGCTTGCGATGACGTCGTTGTAGATCGTCACGAGCCCCGGCAGGTCCGCCTCGGTGGCATCGGCCAGCTGCGGCAGGTCGGCCGTCACCGCCGTCACCTCCCTCAGGCTGCACGCAACGAGTCGCGCAGGAACTCGATGAGCGGTGGGCTGTTGCTGTGCGTCACGTTGAAACGCAGCCACTGTACACAGTTCTCCACCGGCGAGAACAATGCGCCGCGCGCGAGCAGAATCGAGTGCTCGCGTGCGCGACGTACCAGCTGATCGACCGGTGCGGCCTCCGGAACCCGGCCCCAGAGGAACATGCCCTCACCGTGGGCGGCTTCGAACTCGATGCCGGCCGATTCGAGCGCGAGGCGCGCGTCGCGGCGCATGCGCGCGAGGCGGGCGCGTGTTTGCTCCACGTGCCGCTTGTAGCGACCACCGTCGAGCACCTCGGAGACGAAGCCCTCGAGGAGTGCCGAGCCGGAGAGCACCGACAGCACTTTGCGCTCGATCACCTGCGAGACGAGTGCAGCATCGGCGGCGATAAAGCCGACACGCAGCGCCGGCCCGATCAGCTTGCTGAAGCTGCCGACGTAGATCACGTGACGCAGCCCGTCGATCTGTGCCAGGCGCACGGCGGGGCCCTGGTAGAGGTCGCCGTAGACGTCGTCCTCCACCACCGCAAAGCCGTACTGCTCGGCGAGCGACACGATGCGATGGCAGTGGGCCGGATCGGCACTCGAGCCAGTGGGGTTGTGCAGCAGGGTCTGCATGAAGAGTGCCCGCGGACGGTGCGCGCGGCAGGCCGCCTCGAGCGATGGCAGATCCGGGCCATCGGCGCCCCGCGGTACCGGAATCAGCCGCACGTGATGCGCGCGCAGCTGCTCGAAGAGCACGAAATACCCCGGATCCTCGACCAGCACCGCATCGCCGGGGGCGAGCAGGATGCGGGCGAGGAGGTCGAACGCCTGACTCGCCCCGTAGGTGGTCACGATGTTGGCCGCGCCGGCGGCGATGCCGTGCTGCACAAGACGTGTGGCGATCTGCTCGCGCAGCTCCGGCAAGCCCTGCGGCGGGCAGGGGAGCCAGGGCTGCGAGCGCCGTCCGCGCGCGAGCCGGGCGAGGACGCCCGAGCCCGAGATCTCCAGTACCCAGTTCTCCGGCAGGAACCCTGAGCCCGCGGCGACGACGTCCGCGGAGTTCGCCATGCAAAGTCGCGCGAGCGCGAGCGCGTCCGCCCCCGGGTCGTCGAGCGCCTCGATCGCCACGAAAGGCGCCGACAGCCGTCGCGGGGTGACGAAAAATCCGCGCCCGGCGCGCGACTCGATGACACCGCGCGCCACGAGGCGGTCGTAGGCATCCACCACGGTGAACGGGCTCGCGCCGAGCTGCCGAGCGAGCTTGCGTATCGAGGGCAGCCGCGTGCCGGCCGACAGCTGCCCGTGGCGCACGAGCTGCGTCACGCGCTCGCAGATCTGATCCACGAGGGGCACGTTGGAATCGCGGGCCAGCTCGAACATGCAGCGCTCTCGCGTCTCCGGGATCGCTAACGCACCATCATGACGGCCGTTGTCACGAGCGCAAGGGCCATGGCGGCATTGAACACCATCCGCCCGCGCGGTGCGCCGATCACCCTGCGGAGCGAGCTGCCGAACAGCGCCCAGACCAGCATGCACGGCACACCGATCCCCTCCATGACGGCCGCCATGTAGCCTCCGCTCGCCAGCAGACCGAGCTCGCGCGGCAGGAAGAGCGTCGCCGCCGTCACCGTCATCACCCACGCCTTGGGGTTGAGGAACTGGAAAGCCGCGGCCTGCAGGAACGAGACGGGCCGGGCCTGTGCGCCCGCGTCGCCGTCGTGCCGTCCGAGGAGCGAGTACCCGAGGTAGAGAAGGTACGCGGCGCCCACCCAGCCGAGCGCGCTCTGCAGCGCCGGCCAGCGGGTGAAGAGCGCCGCAAGGCCGGCGCATACCGCGAGCAGCTGCACCACGAATCCGCAGCCAATGCCGAGTATGTGCGGCACCGTGCGACGCAACCCGAAGCGCGCCCCCGAGGCCGTCAGCATGACGTTGTTCGGCCCGGGCGTGATCGACATCACGAAGGTATAGGTCATGAAGGGCAGCGGATTGACCATGCGGAGATTCCCCGGGGAAGTGGCCGCTCAGCCTGCCCGCGCGCGGCGCCCGCAGGCAGGTACAGGGAAGGCTGCGCGGCACGCACTGTACGGACGCCGGACCGGTACGGCGGCGGTGTGCTCAGGCCCGCCAGCGCTCACCCCCCGGCCGAGCGCGCGTCATCCGCTATCATGGACCGCCATGAGCCAGGCCTTCATCTGCGATGCGGTGCGCACGCCGATCGGACGCTACGGCGGTGCTCTCGCCGCGGTGCGCACCGACGATCTGGCGGCGTTGCCGATCGCGGCGCTGCTCAGGCGCAACCCCTCGCTCGAGCCGGCCGCGGTGGAGGAGGTGCTGCTCGGCTGCGCCAACCAGGCGGGCGAGGACAACCGTAACGTGGCGCGCATGGCGGCGCTGCTCGCCGGACTGCCGGTCTCGGTGGCGGGGGCGACGATCAACCGGCTCTGCGCCTCGGGCCTCGAGGCCCTCGCCCAGGCGGCGCGCACCATCCGCGCCGGCGAAGCGCAGGTGATCGTGGCGGGTGGCGTCGAGTCCATGTCGCGCGCACCGTTCGTCATGCCGAAGGCGGACGCGCCGTACAGCCGCCAGGCCGAGCTCTACGACACCACTCTCGGCTGGCGTTTCGTCAATCCGCGGATGCAGGAGCGCTACGGCATCGACTCGATGCCGGAGACCGGGGAGAACGTCGCCGCGCAGTTCAACATCGCGCGCGCCGACCAGGACCGCTTCGCGCTGCGCAGCCAGCAGCGCACCGCGGCCGCCCAGGCGCGCGGCTTCTTCGCGCCGGAGCTCGAGCCGGTCGAGATCCCGCAGCGCCGGGGCAAGCCGCCGCTGGTGGTGGCGCGTGACGAGCATCCCCGCCCCGAAACGACGCTCGAGCAGCTTGCGGCGCTGCCGACGCCGTTCCGTACCAACGGCTCGGTCACGGCGGGCAACGCTTCCGGGATCAACGACGGCGCCTGCGCGCTGCTCATCGCCTCTGAAGACGCCGCCCGGCGGTTGAATCTCACGCCGCGTGCGCGCGTGGTTGCCGCCGCGAGTGCGGGCGTCGAGCCGCGGATCATGGGTATGGGACCGGTTCCGGCGACGCGCCGGGTACTCGAGATCGCGCACCTCACGCTCGCACAGCTGGACGTGATCGAGCTCAACGAGGCGTTCGCCAGCCAGGCGCTCGCGGTACTGCGCGAGCTCGGCCTCCCCGACGACGCGGCTCACGTCAATCCGAACGGCGGCGCCATCGCGCTCGGCCACCCGCTCGGCATGTCCGGAGCGCGCCTCGCGACCACGGCGACCTGGCAGCTCGCAGCAGTGCGCGGCCGCTATGCGCTGTGCACCATGTGCGTCGGCGTCGGGCAGGGCAGCGCGCTCGTTCTCGAGCGCCTCTGAGGTAACACCGGTCGCGCGGTCGGCCTCGCGGCCGCACTAGCCGCGGTCGGGCGCTCCGGCGGCCGGCGCGACGCTCCAGGGCAGGCGATCGAGATCGAGATTGCCGCCGCTCAGCACGATCCCGATGCGCGCGCCGGCGAACTCGGGCGGCGGCGCAAGAAGTGCCGCATAGGGCACGGCGCCCGAGGGCTCGACCACGATCTTCATGACTTCCCACAACGTGCGCATCGCACGCACGATCGCCTCCTCGGGCACTGTCATAATGTCATCGACCAGCCGGCGGATCTCCGCAAAGGGCTTCTCGCCGAGTGCGCCGCGCAGCCCATCGGCGATGGTGTGAGGCGTGCCGCCTGCCACGATGCGGCCGGCGCGGAAGGAGCGCGCCGCGTCGTCGGCACCCGCGGGCTCGACTCCGATCACGCGGATGTCGGGCCTGAGCGTCTTGGCCGCTACCGCGGTGCCCGAGAGCAGCCCGCCGCCCCCCACGGGACACAGGATCACATCGAGATCGCCGACCTGCGCGAGGAGCTCCACCGCTGCGGTCGCCTGGCCGGCCATCACCGCGAGATCGTTGTAAGGGTGGATCAGCGTTGCTCCGGTGGCCGCGACCACCTCCCGAGCGGTGCTCTCGCGCGCGGCGAGTGTCGGCGTGCACCAGGTGATCTCGGCGCCGTAGCGGATCACGGCGGCGCGCTTCGCCTGCGGGGTGTTGTCGGGCATGACGACAAACGCCGGGATGCCGCGCAGGCGGGCCGCGCGGGCGAGCGCCGCGGCGTGATTGCCGGAGGAGTGCGTGGCGACACCGCGCTGCGCCTGCGCGTGCGGCAGCGCAAACACCGCATTGGTCGCGCCGCGGGCCTTGAAGGCACCCGCCTTCTGGAAGTTCTCACACTTGAAATAAAGTCGCGCACCGCTTTGCGCATCGAGCGTGGTGCTGGTCATCACCGGGGTGAGGTTCACCTTGCCGGCGATGCGCGCGCGCGCCTCCTCGATGAGCGACCAGCTCAGACCTTCCGCGGTGCTCGACATGACGGGCTCGAGCATGGGGAGCGTCGCGGGGGTGGTCAAGCGACGGCGCTCGGGCAGCGTAGCGCGAAGGCGGCGCGAAGGACTCTGGGCGCTGCTTGGCGCGTGGTCAGTGCGCGGCGCGCGCCGCGACGACGCCGCCCGCGCCCGCATCGAGCCGTGCAAGCGCGGCGTTGACGTCGATCGCCCGCACCGCAGGCGGGGGCTGCTCGGCTGCGCCGAGGAGCGAGGTGATCGCGGACGGGGTGAGGCGTGTCGGCGACGCCGACATGAGGAGCGCGATCACTCCGGTCACCTCAGCGGCGGCCACCGAGCTGCCCGACTCGAAGTCGTATTCGCCTCCCGGGCGCAGGGTGAGCACGTGCTGCGCCGGGGCGAGCAGAGCGCTTCTGGGCGACTGCTCCGTGCCGCTCGCGGTGATCACTCCCGGGATCGCGGTCGGGAAGGGCGCCTCGGTGCCGGCGGCGGCTCCGACAAAAGTGATCCCGCGCCTGAGGCCCGCCTGCACGAGTGCCTCGAGCAGCGGATCGGCGGGTCCCGCGAGACTCAGATTGACGAGCGACGCACCGGAGGCGAGCGCGGCGGCGAGCGCGCGCGCCAGCGTGAAGGTGTTGCATGCGGCGGCGTCGCTGTCCGGGGCGAGCTGCCAGCACCCGGCGAACACCTCGAGCTGTGCGAGCGGTGCAATGCCGACGATGCCGATGTGGTTGTTGGCCACCGCGGCGATCACGCCGGCCACGGCCGTGCCATGGCGGAGCGAGGTACCCGAAGACGCCTGCGCCTCAACGAACGACTGCGCATGCGCGATGCGCCCGTGCAGGTCGGGATGATTCGCATCGACCGCGGTGTCGATGAGCGCAATGTGCACGCCCGCGCCCTGGGTACGCTCATGAGCGCGGGCGATCCCGAGGGTAGTGAGGTTTGTCTGCAGGTCATAGAGCGGGTCGTTGTAAGGGGCTGCGTCCTTTGCGGACGGCGTTGCGGCGGCGGTTGCGCCAGTCGGCGGCGAACTCGGGGCCGCCGGAGCCGCCGCCGCCGCCGCAGTCGCCGCCGGAGCAGCCGCCAGCGGCGCAATCGCCGCCGGAGCAGCCGGCTCGGTCAGCGTGTGGAACTCCTGCAGTGGCTGCGCGAGTGCCACGCGCCGGTCGTGCGCGAGCGAGGCGAGCACATCGGCGGCGGGGCGACCGTTGGTGATCTCGAACACGACGCAGTGCATCGACAGCACCTGGATCGGCCAGCTGACGACCTCGCGCAGTGCGTAGTCGCTGGCAACACGCCGCGCCTGTCGCTGGGCGCTCTGCGCCACGGTGTAGCCGCCGCCGCCGCTGTAGCGCGCCCCGGTTGATCCTGCGGATGAGGGTAGTGACTGCGGCTGATTGGTGAAGGCGACGACGATTTGCTTCGATGCGGCGCCAGGGGAGGGTGGCGCTGCGAGCGCGGCGCCGCCTGCGAGCAACGCAAGCCACGCCGCAATCGCGCGCGCGAATGTGTACATCAGAGTCGCGGCGGCTGCCGCTCCGCTGTCGCGCCGGGCGTGACCGCCACATCGGCGAGCGGCTCCACCCAGCGAACACGTGCATCCGCCCGTAGCCGGCCCGCGAGCGCTCGCATCTGCGGGCTCACCTCCTGCGTCGACGCCTCACCGGGGACGCTCTCCACCGGAGCAACGCCGAAGATCCCGGTCGCGTCGGGACCCTCGACCACGCGGGCGCCCGCCTCACGCAGGAGCCTCCCGGCATCACCGATCGACAGCGACGGCACGAAGGCGATGTGCAGCACGTGTGGTGCGCGGGCCGTGACGGCGGTATGCGTCGCGTAAAGCGGTTGCGTCCAGCGGTAGGCGGTGAGCGCAAATACGCCGCAGAAGAGCATCAGGAGAAAGCTGGCCGCCCACGCCAGCCCCGGTGGCCGCCACGCGGCGGCCGCAGAGCGCAACGGGATCGCTGCAGCAGGTCGTGGCGGCGTGCGACGGCGCGCAGTGCGGCCGCTGCGGCCGTCGATACGGTCCATCAGCTTGCGGAAGGAGGGGCCCGGCGCGTAGGTGACCCGCTCAGGCTCGGTGAGCGCCTGACACATCAGACGCTGCTGCACGAGCTCGCGCGCACACGATCCGCACTCACGCACATGACCTTCGAGCCGCACGCGCTCGATGCCCGACAGCCGCCCGTTGGCGAGCCACGGCAGCAGCAGCCACGATTCATCGTGAGCCAATGCATCCACCATCATGACCCCCTCAGCGTTCCTGCGCGGTCGCGCCGCCGTGCGTCGCAGCCCCGGTGCCTGCATTCATGGAGCTCGGAGTCGCCAGCTGCGGCAGGAGCCGCTGCAGCTTGGCCCGCGCATGAAACAAGCGTGTCTTCACGGTATTGACCGGGCAGCCCATGATGGTCGCGATCTCTTCGCAGGAATGTCCCAGCTCGTAACATAATTCCACCGCCATACGCTGCTCCATCGGCAGCTGCGCAAGCGCCTGAGTGAGCCAGTCACGCAGCTCTTCCGTGCTCTGTGGCCCCTCGCTGGTAAGTGGCGGCAGCTCACCCTCGAGGTTCTTCTCCGCGAGCCGCGCGGAGGCGCGGAACGCGTTTCTGGCCTTGCGGTAGGCAATCCCCAGGATCCAGGTGGAGGGCTGTGAGTCGCCCCGAAAGGTGCGCGCCTTGCGCCACACCACCCAGAAGGTGTCGTTGATGACTTCCTCGGCGACGTCGTAACGTCGGGTGAGGCGTGTCAGGAAGCGCGCCATGCGGCGGTGATAGAGGTTGTAGAGCTCCTCGAACGCCTTGCGATCGCCCTCGCCGATGCGCGCAATCAGCTCGACTTCGTGCGCCGTGCCGGATGAGCCGCGAACGCCGAGCTCGGTCATACCGTGGTCACTGTTGATGTCCGCCTTCACTCGCGATCGCCCTTATCGCGGTAGGTGTGCCGCGCTGCCGCTCAGGTTCAACGAGCCCTTACTATCCACCCCGCTCGGCGGGGGGTCAAAAGCGCCAGGAGAGCGTTCCGGCGAAGCGGTCGTTCGCAACCGGATAGGGCGTGAGCTGCTCCGCGCGATCCTGCGTGAGGAAGTAGCCGACGTCGAGCCGCCAGCGACGGTACTCGTAGGCGAGCCCCACGTTGCCGTACGCGTAGTGGTTGGCGACGGCGAACCCGGAGCCGGTGCCGGTTGCGTAGTAGTAGCCGGCGCTCCCGGTGAGGAACAGTCCGCCGACAATGAGCCATTGACCGGTGGTCTCCGCTACCCACGCGGTGGTCCGCCCGAGGCGCGTCTCGTACCAGTACTGCACCGCGTTCGGGATCACGGTGATCGAGAACGACCAGCTGTCGAGGTAGGTCAACGCTGCGCTGATCTCCTGGTAGTCGTTCGAGAATGGCTGCTCGCCGCCGACGTAATAACGCGCACGTGCGCTGAGGCTCGCGCCCCAGGCGTTGCTCAGGTTGAAACGGTGCCCGAGGTAGAGCTCGACGTCGTAGTTGGCGTAGGGATCCAAGTCGTGGTCGCGGGTCGAGGCCCAGACCCCCGCGAAGGTGCCATCGGTGTCGGCGTGCACGTCGAACTGACCGGCGCCGTGACCGCCGCTTTCGGAGAGACCCCGGTAGATGAAGTCCGTCGTGTACGCGAGGCTGCCGCCGAAGGTGAAATCGCTGCCAAATCCACCGGCGTAGCCCTGCCGTGCAGCGATGAGGAGCAGCAGGCAGGGCAGCACCGATCGCGTCGGCGACGGTCTAAGAGGGCGCCAGTGGCTCACGATTCGTTGACATTATCTTTTGCGTGCCGGCGGCCGCTCTCGGGCAGGACTTACGCCTTCCCTTATGCTCGCCATAGCAAAGGGCCTATACACGCCGGGGCCGCCATGCCCGACGTATACTGTCAGGATGGACACACTAATGCCGTCCGAAACCGCGCTCGTACGGCGCATCGTCGCCGAACACAGGGAACGCCCTGGCCCGCTACTGGAAGTGTTGCATGGCATCCAGGCGGCCATCGGCTTCATCCCGCCCGGTGCCGTTCCCGTGGTCGCACAGGAGCTGAACCTCTCACGCGCCGAGGTGCACGGCGTCGTCACCTTTTATCACTACTTTCGGACCTCGCGCCCCGGCGCTCATACCGTGAGCCTGTGCCAGGCGGAGGCCTGCCAGTCGATGGGCGCGGAGGGCCTCGCCGCACACGCCCGCCAGCGGCTCGGGATCGATTTCCACGAGACTACGGCCGACGGTAAGTTCTCGCTCGAGCCGGTGTATTGCCTCGGCAACTGCGCCTGCTCGCCGGCCGCGATGATCGACGGACAGCTGCACGGTCGGTTGACGGCGGATGCGTTCGATGCGCTGATCGAGGAGACGGCGTCGGCATGAGCGCGACCGTCTACGTCCCGGGGGACGCGGGGGCGCTGTCCATCGGCGCCGGCGCGGTCGCCGCCAGCATCGCAGCCGAAGCCTCCCGTCGGGGCCTGGCACTCGATCTCGTACGCAACGGCTCGCGCGGCGCCTACTGGCTCGAGCCGCTCGTCGAGGT
>DATIZW010000257.1:0-3594 GCA_035516875.1 Steroidobacteraceae bacterium | reverse complement strand
CAACAACGCCACCTCCACCTGTCCCACCGATCCTGAGGAGAGTTGCATGAAGCAGGTCATCGACCATTCCCGCCGCCGGTTGCTGCGCAATGTCGCCCTGGGCGTGGCCCTGATTCCGATCGCGCGCGCGCCGCTCGAGGTGGCCACCGCCGCCGATCTGCCGCTGGTGAGTGCGGACGATCCCACCGCGAAGGCGCTGAAGTACACGGGCGACGCCAGCACGGCGAAAGACGCCAAGCCCGGCAGCAAATGCGCAAACTGCAGGCTCTACCAGGGCGCCGCCAACTCCGCCCAGGGTGGGTGTCTCCTCTTTCCCGGCAAGTCGGTCAAGGCGACCGGCTGGTGCATGTCCTGGACCGCCAAGACCTGATTGAAGAAGAGCGGCAGCGGCGGCCGCAGGTCGCCGCTGCCCGCACCTGCCTCGAGGCCGGTTACCGCGTATCGCGTGCGGCCGGGCTCCGCCTGACGAGGACGAAGTCGCTGTCGAGCGCATCGACCAGGCTCGCAGTCAGCGTACCCACCAGAGGGGCAGTGCTCGGTCGGTGCGTCAATGCCCCGATTACGATGACGTCGTAATCCTGCTCGCGGATCAGCTTCTGCAGAGTCACCTGCGGGTCGCCAATCAGGAAATGCTGCTGCCGGGCGTCGAGGTGTGCGCGCTCAGCCAGTTGCTGGAGCGCCGCCAGGCGCTTCTGCCGTGTGTTGCTGTCGCTGCCGGATGCTTCCGCGTACGCGACCTCGAGTTGCCCGCCGCAGGCCGTGGCAAGTGACTGCGCCCGCTCGAGGATCGCCTGCGCAAGTCCCGCGGTCTCTTCCTCCGAGACGTCGAGGGCGGCGAGAAAGCGCGGCGCTTTGCCCCAGGCGCGTCCGCGGCTGAGCACCAGCGTAGCCGGGGAGTTGCGCATCAGCTGCCAGTCGTTCGCGTCGAAGGTTCTGCGGTGTGGACGATCGACACCGCCAGCGCTCTTCAGGACGAGATCCGCATGACTGCTGCGAATCTTGCGGACGATACCCTCGTACAGTGGACTCTCGCACGCGACGTCGGTCGTGACCGGCACCTCGGCCCCGGACGCGGTGTTGGTGAGGGTCCGCAGGTAAGTGCGGGAGCGTTCGAGGGACGCCCTGCGGGCCACGTCTACGCTGCGTGCCTCGTACGCGTGCTTGAGCTGGTAGGCCTGCTCGGCGTCGCAGATGAAGAGCTCGAGCTTTGCGCCGCACAGCAGCGCCAGGCGCATCGCCTTGGCCAGCAAGCCGGCATCTGCCGCAGTGCCGTCGGCTACCGCGAGAATTGCACTCGGATTGGCCATGTCATGCGGCACGCAGGCCTGCTATCTGCTGCCGGCTGCTGACGTGCGCAAGCTCGTTCACCACGCATCCCTTCTATTCAGGGTCGCACCGCCCCCTCGATGACCCGCTCGTTGCGTATGGAGCCGGCGACGTTCTGCAATTCGTTCGACAGTGCCTCGATTACGTCGTCGAGGGACAGTACACCCATGAGCTCGCCGCGCCGGCCCACCACCGGCAGGCGCCGTACACCCATGCGGCGCATCTCACGGAGCGACTTCTCCAGGGGATCCGAATCGACGGCCGTGCTGGGCGATTGCGTCATGACATCGCCGACGCGCAGCGTCCGCGGATCGATCTCCCGGGCTACGACCGTCACTACGATGTCGCGATCGGTCAACACTCCGACCGGGCGCTGCAGCCCATCGGCCGCATCACTCGCCACCACCACCAGATAGCCGATGTGCTTCTCCCGCATCAGCTGTGCCGCCTTGATCAGCTCCTCCCCGCGCTCCACGGTTACTGCGCTCGTCCGGCAGAGCTTTCCGGTATTCATATGAAAATCCTTATAAGAGCAGAGCCCCCTGCGGCTCCCAGCACCGGGGATGCTAGTCGCCCGGTCGCGGGGCCCGCGTCCGTATTTCTGCGCATGCGGCACGGGAGCGGGTCGGTGCCGGTACGCACTGTTCCGGATGGCTGCGCCGCGCTTTGCGGCATAGGTTCGCCCGCGTAACGGAGTGAGCCATGAGCATTGCCGAGATATCCAGTGCACCGGTTTACGTCACCACTGCGGATCAGCCGCTCGCGGCAGCGGCACGCGAGATGTGTGCCCGTGGGGTCGGCGCCCTGGTGGTGATCGACACCCGGGATGCGCAACCACGCCCGGTCGGCATCCTCACCGATCGGGACATCGTCTGCGGACAGGTGACGCGGCGCGCCGACCTCCATTGCCTCACGGTCGATGACGTGATGACGCGCAATCCTCTCACCCTCTGCGCAGACGCGGCGGTGAGTGAGGCGATCCAGGCAATCAGCGTGCGTGGCGTACGACGCGCGCCGGTGGTGGATCGATCGGGGGTACTGGTCGGCATCGTCACGCTCGATGATCTCCTACCGGCCCTCGCGCAGCAGCTCGGCGAGCTCGCGGGTATTGCGGACGCGCAGGCGCGCGCACTGCCAGCCGCTGTCGCCGGCGCAAGTACCCGGAGACCCGCATGAAGGTGGGTGACCTCTGCCGGCGCGACGTCGTGAGTGTCAGCGCAGACGCACCCCTCAGCGCGGCGGCGCAGTTGATGTGCGAGCAGCAGGTCGGCGCTGTGATCGTTACCGCCGCCCCGGCCGACGGCCCGATCGCGGTGGGTGTGCTCACCGATCGCGACATCGTTCGTGCGCAGCTCGAGGGGACGGCCGCCCTGAGCGAGATCCGCGTCGCCGACGTCATGAGCCGGGAGCCGCTCGTACTGACCGAGGACGAGCAGCTGGATGAGGCCGTGCGTCGCATGCGTGTGCGCGGCGTGCGCCGCGCGCCGGTGGTGGGCGCGGGCGGTGCGCTGACGGGGATCATTTCCTTCGACGACGTACTGGCGCACATCTGCGCCAACCTCGCGGCGCTCGCCTGTCTCACCGGGCGGCAATCACGGCGTCAGGACGATCTTACCACTTATCAGATATAGACCCGCGGGCCCACCGAGCGGTCCGCAAGTCAGCACTGCCGCAATGCCACCATGAGCTACGTGCGCTTCTTCGCAGAGATCGGCATCGATGACGTCGCGCTGGTCGGCGGCAAGAACGCCTCGCTCGGCGAGATGTACCGTAACCTCGCGCCGCAGGGAGTCAATGTGCCGAACGGCTTCGCCATCACGGCCGATGCTTATCGCTACGTCCTTGCGCACGCCGATGCCTGGGGAGCGTTGCGCGAGACCCTGGCGGGACTGCGCGCCGACGACATCGACGATCTCAAGCGCCGCGGGGCCCGCGCTCGCGAGATCGTCTACGGCGCGGGGCTGCCCGATGATCTGCGTGTGCAGATCCTCGAGGCCTATCGGCAGCTGCAGCGCGAATACGGCGCGCAGTTGAGCGTTGCGGTCCGCAGCTCCGCGACCGCCGAGGACCTGCCCACGGCGAGCTTTGCCGGTCAGCAGGAGAGCTACCTCAACGTCCAGGGAGAGATGCAGCTGCTCGATGCCTGCCGGCGCTGCTTCGCGAGTCTCTTCACCGACCGCTCGATCCACTACCGCATCGACCAGGGCTTCGATCATTTCAAGGTCGCGCTCTCGATCGGCGTCATGAAGATGGTGCGCTCCGACCTGA
>DATIZW010000256.1:0-3895 GCA_035516875.1 Steroidobacteraceae bacterium | reverse complement strand
TAGAAGTTCGCGCCCACGGTCCACACGCGGTCGTGGTTCTGTGGCCACACACCATAGTCCCCCGGGGTCGCCGAGAGCGGCACCTCGCCCTGTGGGAGCACCGGGCCGGGCGTGCCTTCGTAGCTCGCACCCATGTTGTAGCGCTCGAAGCGCACGAATGGATTGAGCTTGTAGTCGCCGCGGCGCCAGAGCTCGTAGGCGCCCTGGAAATAGTAGCCGTAGAAGGACGCCGGGATCGGGTTCGGGGACCCCGGATTGGACTCGTTGGCGAGCGCGGTGTTGCTGATGGTGCCGCGTGCGTAAAGCGCCGACAGGTCCCAGCGCCCCGGCGTCCAGCGCACGTGCCCCTCCCACAAGGTTACGCGCTGGTTGCCGGGAATCGGCGCGTTCGGTGGTGCCGGAACGGGCACGGCGTCCCCGGTGCTGATGGCACCCCCCAGCGTGAGCCCCGGGATGCCGTAGTAGCCGAGCGCCAGGTACTGCGACAGGTGGTGCGCGTTGGCGAGCGCGAGCTCCTGGTGCGTGGCCTGCAGCGGCGCGATGTCGCTCGCCTCCAGCATGAGGGCATTGGTGTACGGCGGGAATTCCGGCGCGAAATCCCACTTCGACAGGTCGAAGCCGGTCGTGACACCGACGTTCCAGCCGAGGCCTATCGGGGTATCGCCGTGGAAATTCAGCCCACCCTCGCGCCAGGTGCTCGGAATGATCAGCGTCTCGACGAAGTTGCGTTGCATTCCATAGAAGTTGGTCGGCTCGTGGTGCTCGTTGAGAAAGCCGAACGGCATGAGGAACAGTCCCCCACGTACGCTGACGTAGTCGTTCAGTTGCCGGTCGACGTAGAACTGCTCAACCTCGAACTCGCCGACGTCGCTGGCCGAGGCCACCGCGTGCTCGACCTCGTACTCGGAGTTGAACTCCGTGCGCGGGTCGAACTGATAGCCGATACCGAACACCGCCCGTGCCAGATCGAACTGCGCCTGTGAGCGATCGCTGGTGGGGTCGGTGTAGTAGACCTCACCGTACCCCCATAGCCTCAAGCCGGTGCCGAAGAGGCCCGGACCGGTAGTACCGGGCTGCGCAGTGGCCGTGGGCGACAGCGCCGCATTGCTCGGCAGCGCGGAAGCATTCGGCAGCGCGGAAGCATTCGGCAGCGCTGAGGCGTTCGGTGGCGCCGATCCCTGGGGTGACACGGGTGTGCTCGATGCCGGGCCATTCGGCGCTGCGGCGGTCGGCGAGGTGTTGGTGGCGGGTGCTGCCTGGGCAACCGCCGCCGCAGCCGTCGCACCTCCCGCACTCATCTCGGCAAGCTTGCGGTCGAGCTGCTCCTGGTGCTCGCGCAGCGCGCGATTCTCGTCGGCCAGCCGTTTGAGCGCTGCCTGCACCTGCTCGAGCTGCTGCTGCAGCGTGCTGAGCTGCGACGCCTCGGGGTCGGCGGCGGCGCGGGCGGCACTATGGGCGCTCAGCGCGCCGAGGAGCAGCAGCGGGAGCAGCGACGGCAGGCGGGAGCGCCTGAGGGGCGCGGCGAGGGTGTGGTTCATGGCAGTCTCTTCGGGTTGCAAAGGCAATGACTCGCTGAGGCTCACTCGGCGCCGGGCTGGCACTGCGCGGGCACGTTGTAGGCCGCCGGGTTCTGCGGGTCGTAACCGTCGGTGAGCGTGCAGAGAAACGCGACGACGTCGTCGATTTCGGCGGCCGTCAGGGTCGGCGCCTGGCCGCCGGCGAAGCTGGGCGGCGTGTAAGGGACCTCGCCGATGTTGACGTTGGCGTCGAACTCGACCGGCAGATCGTTGTACTGGTAGAGATCCGCAGTGCCGCTCGCGGTGACGTATCCGGTACCGACCGTGAAGTAAGGGTTGCCGCCCGGGCCGGCCGGAACCGGTGTCGGATTGTTACCAGTGTTGTTGTTGATGTCGCGCGTGACGTACCACTGCACCACCTTGTGCAGCGTCGCGAACTCGCCGTTGTGGAAATACGGTGCCGTGACCGCCGCGTTGCGCAGCGTGGGCACCTTGAAAACCCCGCACAGCGTGGTGGTCTGCGAGAACACCGGACGCGCGTTGGGATCGTCCGGTGCCGGAGCGAATGGCCCGCACAGTCCCATGTCGTAGTAGCTGTATTCCGCGTCCGCCGGCACGTTCTGCTGCGCGGGCATGTAGTCGAGCGCTACACCGCTCACCGGGCTGTTCGGATTGGAGAGATTGGCCGGGATACTCCAGTTGCGCGGCACGCCGATGTTGTCGTAGGTGAAATCGGTGAACAGCGCATGCTCGCTGTAGCCCTGGCGCTGGCTTGGGTGGCACGCGGTGCAGTTGCCATTGCCCGGGTTGTTGAAGAGTGCCAGGCCCGCCTGCTCGGCCGCCGTCAGCTGCGCCTTGCCCGCGAGCCAGGCGTCGAATTTGCTGCTGAAGGGCGCGAATTCCGTCGTCGCTTCGGTCTCGTAGGCGGCGATCGCCTGCCCGATCGCGGCCAGCGTCGCATCGGGATCGCTGAGGAGCGACTCGCCGAAGGCGCTCACGAACAGCGCGAGCGTGCTGCTCGACGCCTGCAGGCGCGTCACCACTTCGGCGGCGTCCGCGTTTGCCATCTCGAACGTGGTGAGGAAGGGCTGCTCGGCCTGCGTCGCGAGCGAGGAAGCGCGCCCATCGCGGAAGAAGCCGCCCGTGGGCGTGCCACCGGGGAGCGAGAAGGCCGGCGTCAGCGCCGCGTACATGAGCGACGGGGCGTTGCGAAAGCCTGGCAGGTCCATGTTGCGACCCCCGAGGGGTACCGGCAGGCCGTGATCAGTCGCCGGATCGGCGCTGAAGGCGCGCGTGGGGACGTGGCAGGTCCCGCAGGACTGTTTGCCGGAGGCGGAAAGGCTCTTGTCGAAGAAGAGCGCCTTGCCGGCTAGCGCGCGCGCGGAGAGCCCTGCGGGTGTCGGCGGTGTCGTGCGGCCTTCATCGCTTCCGCCGCCGCAAGCCGCAAGTACGCAGGCGAGCAGCACGCCCAGGGCGGCCCGACCGCTCCAGCTTGCCCACCGCACCTTCGCCTCCCAAGCTCCAGCCTGATCCGTTAAGATTAATGAGAATCATTCTCATTCGCAATCGTATTGAAACGGCAGGTCGCAGGGGGCGCTAAGCACCCGCACGGACTAGCAGCGATGGTTTGAGCCCGCACGGAAAAGGCACGCGCGGGAGGGGACTACCCGCCGTGTCACTCGCCGTTTTTCTTCGGGGACTGAGATTGCTCGGGGAGCCGTGCTTCCATGCGGTCGATCCTGCGCGGCCAGCCGCGCTTGAGCACCGCGCCACGCTGCGCGCGCTGCCCGCGGTACGCCTGAAGTTCCCGCCACTCGAGCGCGCGCTGCTGCTCCCCGGACCACAGCACCAGGCTCGACTGCGGCGCCACCACCGCCACCGCGGTCATGAGCTCGCTGCGCGCCGCGGCCTTCTTGCCGGGAATGTCGTAGAGCTTGTTGCCCTTGCCCCGGGGCATCTCCGGCACCTCCCCTACCGGGAAGGCGAGCAGCTTCCCCTCGCTGCTCACGACGCAGACCAGCGCGTCTGCCGAGGAAACGGGTACGGGCGCGAGCACGTGGGCGTTCTGCGGTACCGTGAGTACGGTCTTGCCGGCGCGACGGTCGCTGACGAGATCCTTGAGGCGCGCCGTGAAGCCGTAGCCGGCATCGCTCGCGAGCAGCCACAGGTCCTCGGGCTCCCCGATCATGACGCCGGCAAACTTGGCACCGTCGGGCGGATCGAGTCGTCCGGAGAGTGGCTCTCCGTGTCCGCGCGCCGACGGCAGCGAATGCGCCGGCAGCGTGTAGGTGCGGCCGGTGCTGTCGATGAACACCGCCGGCTGCAGGCTCCGTCCGCGGGCGAGCGCCTGGAACGCGTCGCCGCTCTTGTAGGAGAGC
>DATIZW010000255.1:0-3328 GCA_035516875.1 Steroidobacteraceae bacterium | reverse complement strand
CGCCCATCAGCGTGAAGGGCGTGATGACCACGCACTGACCGTGGCGTGCCATGGTCATGATGTTGTCGAGGATCTCCTCGTCCACGCGGCGGGGCGAGTTGACGTTGGTCACGGTCATCAGCGTCGGGCGGGCGGCGAGCTCCTGCACCGAGCAGCCGTGCTCGATGGCGGACATGGCGATCGCATCCTCAGCCTGCACACCGCCGATCCCGCGCGCCGCCCACACCGTATCGGCGCACTCGATGTGCGCCTGATAGGTGGCGAGATGCCGCGTGGCGACCGGAACATCCACCGGCTCGACCACGATGCCTCCCTGCCAGTGCAGCACGCCGAGCGTGTGGGTGAGCTTCAGGATGTTGCGGAAGGCTGCCAGATCTCCGTAGCGCCTCCCACCTTCACTGTCGCGGATGTTGGGCGCTCCCGTGACGGGGCCGAAATTGACCACGTCACCGCCGACGTGCAGGTGCCGCTCGGCGTTGCGGGCATGGAGCATGAAGCGCCCGGGCGCGCTTTTCAGCTGTGCCTCGACGAGCTCGCGTTCGAGACGAACCATCTGCGTCGACTCATCGACCAGGGCCCCGGCTCCGGCGTAGACCGCACGCGCGGCGGCGCTGCGGATCTCGAGGCCCGCCTCCTCGAGCACCTGGTACGCCGCTCCGAGGATCCGCTCGACCTGCTCCTCGGTGAGAATCTCGAGCGGCGCCCAGCGGTTGGTGAGGCGCGGGATCGGCGCGAGCGAAGGGCCCGTCGAACGCGGGGCGCGGGAGCGCTCGCGTCGACGGGGTCCTCCAGGCGTTTCTGTCATCTAAGCTAAATCAATAACTAACGAGACCTATCTCATTCGAAATCTAGCAGCAGTCACTTAGCCGCTGGCGGCGGCGGACTCGGCTGTCCGGCCGGTGCCTCCGGCGGCCCTGCGGGCGGCTTCGCGGGAGCAGTCTCCGAGTCGATGCGCTCGCGCCGCTCCCACATGCGCTCGTCGCCGCGGCGTTCCATGAAGCCGGGAGGTCCGCCGCGCCCGTTCCACATGGCGGCGTGCATCCGGTGCATGTGGCCCGCGGCAAACATTCCGCCGAGGACCACGAGAACCGCGAGCGCGAACGCCCAGATGCCGAGGTAGCGCCCGAAGGTCTTGAGCGCGCCCTCCGAGCGGTGCGAGAGAAAGAGAGCCACATAGCCGCCGACGGTGAGCGCCGTCGCCGGAATCAAGGCCAGGAGGAAAAGCATTGGAATCCCCTCACAGTTTACCGAGTGCCGATCTTAACCCGCCACTGACGGATGCGGGCCCGGCATCCGCCCCAGCACGCGCACCTGCCGCCGTAGCTTCAGGCGGCCGGCGGCTCGTGCTCCCGGTGATAGCGGTGGATGGCCCAGAGATAGCTCTCCATCAGGGAATCCTTGCCGAGCTCGACCAGCACGTCGTTGCGCCGCCGCGGGCTCGACATGCGCGCCAGCTGCTCCCTGGCGCGGGCGAAATGGCTCAGCTGATTGCGGTATTGCCACAGGAGCTCGCGCGTCGCCATTTTGTCCCGGTGCAGCTCCCATACCCCGAGCAGCACCGCCATGAAGCCCATCGAGAAGGTGAGGATGTTCTTCAGCGGTATCCCGAGCCCCATGTCGATGCGGTGCAGCTGCTCGCCGAAGGCGAACAGCAGTGAGATCACGACCAGAATCGCAACGAACAGGAAGAGGCGCATGTGCTTCACCCGGCGGCTGGCTTGCTCGAGCTGCGCCACTTTGCGGGTGAAATAGCGGAACTGGCCCTCGATCCAGGCCTGCTCGACGCTCTGTGTGGCGACCTCACGATCGGGGTCGACGCGGTTGTCAGCGGCCTCGATGCCCTTGAGCACGAAGCCGATCCAGCTGAAGCCGCGGAATCTCTCGATGCCGGAGAGCGCCAGCACCTCGCCCGGATCCATGCGCTGGTCGGCGCCCGCGAGGCGCAGGTAGAAACGCGCGCGCAGCGTCTCGGCCAGCGCCCGGTAGGTGAGGTGTTTGCCGAACCAGCGCTTGCCCTGCAGTACGGAATAGACACCGAGGCCGGTCAGCAAGGTCATGACGTAGGCAATGAGCAGGGCGCGCGATTCAGTGAGCTTTTCGTAGATGAGATAGGCGACTCCCATCCCGAACGCCATCAAGGCGAACAGATCGAAGAGCAGGTCCGAGCGCCGCTGGTAATACACGGCCAGCACATCCGCCTTGCCGTACTGCGCATCGATGTCCTCGAGCATGGCCCCCGCGGGCAGCGCCGCGCGCGCCGGCAGCGAATCCATCAGGGATTCGGGAGTGCGGAGGCGGCCGGTGCCGCTCATGCGCTGGTACTCGAGGTTGTAGCTGTTGAGCTCGGCGAGCTGGCGCTCGAGCCGCTTCGGCATGGCGTGCAGAACCTGCAGCACGTTGTCGCCGACGCCGGCGAGATAGCACGGCGCGCGGGCCGGCGGGTCGCTGGTCGCGCCGCTGCGCAGCGCGGGAGTCCAGTAGACCAGCCGCGAGGTGTTCTCCGGCTCCTCCCCGGCCTCGATGAACCGGATGCCGTCTGCTTCCGGGTAATGCTCGGTCCGCACCCCGAGATAGCGCAGCACGGTGTCGGCGGTGCCGCCGGGGAGGTGCGAGCTGCGGCCGTCCCACAAGGCGAGCAGCAGGCTGCTGCGGCGGATGAGGGTGTCGGTGAGGTTGGCGTACATCCGATCGCGCTGCTCGCGCGTGTGCGGCCCCGAGCCGGCACCCGCCGCGTCCGCCGACAGCTCGACGCAGCGCACCTGTGGCTGGCGCAGCAGCTGTTTGAGCTGCGCGAGCGTCGCCTCGTCGAAGTCGGCCGCGTACTGCTCGAGCGGCATGGGGAGCACTGCCTCGACCGGCACGCTTGAGCCCAGCGCGGTCTCGGCGACCAGGAGGTCCGCGCCTTCGGCCATGCCGACGACGAGACGCAGATCGGTGTCCGGCAGGTGTCCCTTCAGCTGCTGCACGAAGTCGGTGACCGCCTCGCGCAGCCGCGTGTAGTCCCCCGGATCGAGATCGCGGTGTCCAGAGACTCCGACCATGAAGGGAGAGTTCCGATTCAACTTTGCGCTCTGCGCATCCACAGGCGGATTGTGGGGCCCGCGGCCGGGCGGCCACAACGGTGGCAGGCTCGCAGTCGATGTGACCGTCCATTGCCATCGATGGCGCCCCCCTTGTGTACAATCAGCGCCGCACCCGTGCCTGGGTGGCGAAATTGGTAGACGCAAGGGACTTAGAAAGTTGAGCACCCGGCGCGGAAACGGCCGGTGTGAATGGGGTCAAAGTCGGTGGAACAGCAGCACGTGAGGGTGGCTGCAATACCGAGCTA
>DATIZW010000254.1:0-9923 GCA_035516875.1 Steroidobacteraceae bacterium | reverse complement strand
CGGAAAAAGGTCGCAGCCCCCGGCCATTCGTGCCGCAAAACGATTCCGCCGCGGTGGCGCGACCCGTGGACTCCCCGCGCCGTGCGCTGCGTTTTCCTGCCCGCGGGGGGCCTCTATGCTGCATACTGACATTCCGTCCATGGCGAGGGACTGGACACTCGAAGCCCGAGTGGCGGAATTGGTAGACGCAGCGGACTCAGACGAATCAATTGAGCCCTCGTGGAGAAATCTGCGAGGTGAAGCCCGTCAAACTCGGTGAAGGCCCCGTGCGATTACCGCTCGCGCTGACGCCGAACCAAGCCCTCGTAACGCGGGGGAAGGTGTAGAGAGCAGACGGCGGGCACCTACAGCCTCCAAGGCCAGGGTGAAGGCGTGCTCCAGACCACGAACCCGTGCAGCGACATTGCCGGGGCGACGAAAGTCGAAGTGGTACGAAAATCCGCCGCCCTTAAAAGCGTGTCGGTTCGACTCCGACCTCGGGCACCAGCGATCGACTCGCAGGCTTGCCGTCGCTTAGCGACGACGCCTTGCCTCGACGTCCGAGGCATGGCATTTTTCATCGAGAAGAAAAACCCAGCGCGTATGCACATCCGTTTCGCCTGCATCGTGCTCGTTGCAATGCTCACTGCCTGCAACGAGATCGGCACCACTGTGTCGCAACCCGCCAGCGATGCTCGCGACGGGGGAAGCGGCTCGGGCGTGCCTCCATCGTCCGGCTCTACGACGCCGACACCGCCTCCGACACCAACACCACCGTCACCGCCGCCATCACCGCCGCCATCACCGCCGCCGTCACCGCCACCGTCACCGCCGCCATCACCGCCGCCGTCACCGCCGCCGAGCGCCGCGGCCGACGTGGTTACGTACAAGAACGATCTCGCGCGCACGGGGCAGAATCTCAAGGAGACCGTGCTGACGCCGGGCAACGTGACCGCCGCGAGCTTCGGCAAGCTGCGCTTCCTCGCTGCTGACGGCAAGGTGGACGCGCAGCCGCTGTACCTGTCGGCGCTCGACGTGGCGGGCAAGACGCACAACGTCGTGTACGTCGCTACCGAGAACGCTTCGGTCTACGCGTTCGACGCTGATACCGGAGCAACACTGTGGCACGTGTCGCTGCTCGGCTCCGGTGAGAGCCCGAGCGACTCACGCGGCTGCAATCAGGTGGCGCCGGTTATCGGCGTCACCTCGACTCCGGTCATAGATCGTGCGGCAGGGCCACACGGCACGCTCTACGTCGTCGCAATGTCCAACGCCGGCAATTATCACCAGCGCCTGCACGCGCTCGACGTCGCCAGCGGGGCGGAACTCCTCGGCGGACCGCGGGAGATCTCAGCCACGTACCCCGCGCGCGACGGGTCCACGCGCAGCTTCGATCCCGGCCAGTACGAGGAGCGCGCCGCCCTGTTGCTGTCGCGGGGAACGATTTACACGAGCTGGACCTCGCACTGTGATCGCGCGCCCTACACCGGCTGGATCATCGCCTACAGCGAGGCGACGCTTGCGCAAACCGCGGTGCTCAACGTAGCGCCGAACGGCACGGGCACCGGATATGCCTCGGCAGGGCCGGCGATCTGGATGAGCGGCGGGGGTCCAGCGGCAGACAGTGCCGGCAACGTGTACCTGCTCACCGGCAATGGCGTCTTCGAGACGACCCTCGATGCCCAGGGCTTCCCCGACAAGGGCGACTACGGCAACTCCTTCCTGAAACTTTCGGCCACCTCGGGCGGTTTGCGCGTCGCAGACTACTTCACCATGCATGATGAGACGAACGAGTCGGCGGCGGACACCGACCTCGGCTCGGGGGGTGCGATGCTCCTGCCGGATCTCGCCGACGCCGACGGGAGGACGCGGCACCTCGCGGTAGGCGCCGGCAAGAACGGCACTCTGTATGTCGTCAATCGCGACGCGATGGGCAAGTTCGATCCAGCCGGTGACAACATCTGGCAGGAGCTGCCCGCGACACTCCACGCCGGTATCTGGTCGACGCCGGCGTGGTTCAACGGCACGTTGTATTACGGCCCCGTCGGTCGCGGCGTGCTTGCGTTCACCGCAAGCAGTGCGCACTTCTCCAACACCCCTGCGGCACAAACCGCGACCAGCTTCCGCTATCCGGGGACCGCGCCGGCGATTTCCGCGAACGGCAAGCTCAACGCCATTCTTTGGGCCCACGAAAATGGCAATCCCGCGGTGCTGCACGCCTACGACGCGCGCAACCTTGCGCACGAGCTTTACAACAGCTCGCAGGCCGCGGGCGGTCGTGACCATTTCGGCGCCGGCAACAAGTTCATCACGCCGACCATTGCCGGTGGCAAGGTCTTCGTTGGCACGCAAAGCGGCGTGGCGGTATTCGGCCTCCTGCCGTAGAGCCGCGAGCCAACACCTGCGACGGCTGACGCGCACGAACTGACGCGCTCCAGTGCGTTAGCGCCACATCGTGGCTCAGCGAGGATGCCGGTGTGGGCGCCGTCCGACAGTCCGTCGGGGCGCGCGAGAGATCGTGAGGGGGTCGCGACGCGCCTAGCCTGTGAGCACAGCAAGGATGTCACGCGTATGAAACCTGCAGTGCTCGCAGCCTCAGTCCTGGGTCTCGGCCTCTGTACCGTCTGCGCGGGCCGCCCAGTCACCGCACCGCCCGCAGGCGCGACCGGCGCAGCACCGACAGCACCGGGCGGGGCATCGCCAACCGCCCCGGGTATGGTTCCCGGCTTCCCGGGAACCGGGACGCCCACCCCGACCGCTCCAGCGCCGCCAGCGGCTGCGCCTCCGCCTCCGTCGCTCGCTCCGCCCACGCCACCGCCCGGCGCGCCGCCGAACCCACCCGGCACAGCACCCACTCCGCCGGGCGATCCGGCGCCGGGGCCCTCGCCGCCGCCCGCCCCGACACCGCCGGGCATCACGCCGCCGCCAGCAGCTCAGGCGCCGCCGCCCCCTGAGGCGCCGCCGCCACCCGAGACGCCGCCTGCAGACACTCCGCCCGGCACCTGAGGCGCGACGCTCCTCCGGGGTCGTCCGCGACGCTCCTCCGAGGTCGTCAGGCTCGGTCTACGCGCGCGGCGAAGCAGCCCGGTCGCGCGTTGTGCACGTGCAGGTACGCGACCTGCGGCGGGGCGAGGAGCCGCTCGAGTGCCGGCACGAGCGCGGCACCCTCCACGACGTCGGCATCGAGGAGCATGCCCGCAGGATCGAACGCACGCAGCGACAGCAAGCGATGTTGCAGCACCTGCGGGATCTCATTCACACCGAGCTGAGCTTCGCTCGCGTTCTCGCGCACGTAGATCGCATAGCGTGAGCGGTAAGGGCTGGTCACGGGGAGATGCTCGTAGTTGACGAGCAGCAGCCTCTCGCCGGGCTGCGCATCGACGAGACTCACGCGGCAGGGAAAGCCGGGATGTCGATCGGCTACCACGCGGCAGGCGTTGCGGGCGGCGAGCTCGGCATCCGAGAGGCCGAAGAGGCCCGAAAACTCGCTGGCCGCAAGTCCACTGATACGAAAACTCATGACTGACTCCTGCAATGTGCCACTGCACGCCAGTCTGCCTGCCCGCACGGCGTGCGTGCATCCCGTTTCTTGCTGAGCGTCGACAAGGCGCGGCCGCGACCGTATCCTCGCCGCCGCACCATGAAGTTCTGCAGTCAATGCGGCGCGCCGGTAGCGCGGCGCGTGCCCGAGGGCGACCATCTGCAGCGTCACGTATGCGACGCGTGCGGGGCGATTCATTACCAGAACCCGAGACTCGTGGTCGGCTGTGTCCCCGAGCACGAGGGTCGCATCCTGCTGTGCCGCCGTGCCATCGAGCCGCGGCGCGGTTACTGGACCGTGCCCGCGGGCTTCATGGAAAACGGCGAGACACTGCAGCAGGCCGCGGCGCGCGAGTCGCACGAGGAGGCGCTCGCCGAGGTCGCGATCGGCTCACTGCTCTCGGTGGTGCATGTACTGCACGCCGAGCAGGTGCACGTGTTCTTTCGCGCGCGACTGCCGGTCGCGCGTTACGCGGCTGGGCCGGAAAGCCTCGAGGTGGCACTGGTGGACCCAGCGGACATTCCCTGGGCCGATATCGCCTTTCCGAGCACGGACTTCACCCTGCGGCGCTACCTCGAGGACCGCGCGAGCGGCCGTGAGCCCTATCACTTCACCACGATCGACCGGCGCGTGACGCGCACCTCCGGCGGCGGCTGATTCACCCCCGCGGTGCCGGCGTGGCACAATGCCGGCAGATCGCTGCGCCGGCCGCCAGCTGTGTGCGCCGCTGTTTTCCCCGGGGAAACCGCATGACTTTTGTCGTCACCGAAAACTGCATCAAGTGCAAGTACATGGACTGTGTCGAGGTCTGTCCGGTCGACTGCTTCCACGAAGGACCGAACTTCCTCACCATCGATCCCGAGGAGTGCATCGACTGCACGCTGTGTGAGCCGGAGTGTCCGGTGGAGGCGATTTTCTCCGAGGAGGAGCTGCCCGCGGGGCAGGAGCACTTCAAACAGCTCAACGCGGAACTCGCCAAGACATGGCCGGTGATCACTGAGAAAAAGGAGCCGCCCGCCGACGCCAAGGAATGGGAAGGCCGGCCCGACAAGATCAAGCTGCTCGAGCGCTGAGCGAGCGCCCCGGGGCGGGTTTCGCGCTGCGCACGCCGCCGGCGTGCGCTACTTGCCGTCCTTGAGACGCTTCGCCAGAACGTCCGGCGGCACGTAGCCCGGCACCAGCTCGCCGTCGGCGAGGAGGATCGCCGGGGTTCCCTGCAGATCGAAATCCTGTCCCAGCGCCCAGCTGTGCGCCACCGGGTTGTTGGGGCAGGCTTTGGTCTTCAGCTCCTCGCCGAGCTTGGCCCGTGTCAGGGCGTCGTTGCGATTCGGCGAACACCAGACCTGCTCGGCCTTGGTCCAGGACTCAGTGTTGGGACCGGTGCGCGGGTAGAGCAGGTAGCGCACGCGGATGCCCAGATGGTTGTATTCGGCCATCTGACTGTGGAGCTTGCGGCAGTAGGGGCAATCCACATCGGTGAACACGGTGACCGTGTACTTCGGGTCCTTGGGACCGAAGACCAACATCTCACTCTCGGGGAAAGCCGCGAGCGCCTTGGCGCGCAGCTCGCGGCGGCGCGCCTCGGTGAGATTGTCGTTGGTGCCAAGATCGACCAGGTCGCCGGTCAGTGCGTACTTGCCGTCGGCAGTCACGTAGGCGATGTCGAGACCGCGGGTGAGCTCCCACACACCGGGTATCGGCGTGGCGCGCAGCTCGTCGGGGTGCGCGCCGGAGATGTGACTGGCGACCTCGGCACGCGGGTCGGCCTTGGCCTGGGCCTGCGCCTGCAGCTGCTGGATCGCCTGCTGCACCTGCTGCAGTTGTGTCTGCACTCCCTGCGCCGTTGGCTGCGCCGGCGATGCGGGCTGCGCCTGCTGTGCCGCGGCCGAATGCGCCGCCGCACAGAGCGTCAGCAACACGACCAGTCTCTTGGTACTCATGACACGACCGCCGGAGTTAGGTGGCAATTCGACCGCAACGGCCTGCGAAGGTTCGCCCTCAGGACTCGGCGCGGAACGGGGAGCGCAGTCTAGCACGGGGGCGCTCCTGCAGCGCTTTGAGCGCTGCCAAAGCCTTCAGCCGCGCGGGTGGTGCAGAGCGTGCAGTTCCTTCAGACGCTCGCGCGCCACGTGCGTGTAGATCTGCGTGGTCGACAGATCGCTGTGCCCGAGCAGCATCTGCACCACGCGCAGGTCGGCGCCGTGATTGAGCAGATGTGTGGCGAAGGCGTGACGCAGGGTGTGCGGCGAGAGCTCCTTGGCAATGCCCGCCTTGCGCGCGTAGCGCTTGATGATGTGCCAGAACGCCTGGCGCGTCATGCGGTCGCCGCGGCGGGTGGGGAACAGGTAGTCGGTCTGCCGCTCGAGCAGGATCTCGCCACGCGCGCTGCGAGCGAACTCCTTGAGCGCCCGCATCGCCTCCTCGCCGAGGGGAATGAGCCGTTCCCGATCGCCTTTGCCGAGGATGCGGATCACGCCCTGGTTGAGGTTGATCTGGCCCTGGCGCAGGTTGACGAGCTCCGAGACCCGCAGCCCGGTAGCGTAGAGTACCTCGAGCATGGTGCGATCACGGTTGCCGAGCGGATCGCTCACGACCGGCGCCGACAGCAGCGCTTCGACCTCCTCCTCGGAGAGCGAGCGTGGCAGCGAGCGGCCGATCTTCGGCATGGCGATCTGCGCGGTGGGATCCTCGCGGATGACGCCCTCGCGCATGAAGTAGCGGAAGAAGCGGCGGAAGCTGGAAAGCTGGCGCGCCGTGGAGCGTGGCCGGGCGCCGGCGCGCACGCGGTAGGCGATGAAGTCCTGCAGGTCGGCGCGCGAGGTGCGCATGATAGGCACGTTGCGCTCGGCCAGCCAGCGGGCGAGTGCGGTCAGGTCGGCGCGGTAGGCCGCCAGCGTATTGGGCGACAGGCCGCGTTCCATCCACACCGCATCGAGAAAGCGGGACACCGCAGGATCTGCGGAATCGGTGTTGGCTGTCATGGCGGTGGCGGAATTGGACAAGCCTTGTCTCGCTGCAGGGTCCGGCTCAGCACCGCGCGGCTCGCGGCCCCCGAGCGACGCTTTCCCGGTAAAGTGGTGCGGGCAGTATGGTGAGCGCGGCCGTGCCATCGACGTGATGACCTTCACATCTGGCCTCCGGCATTAACATAAAGAGAACAGGGTCACAGTTCGTACCGCAAACTACCGCACTCCCATGGCCGTCGGACCCCCATGAAGCCGCCCGCCCGACTGCAGCTGGCTCTCCTCCCGCTGCGGCTTACCTACGCCGTGTGGGCGCTGTTGGCGTTTCTCGGCGTGGGGCTCACGCTGCTGCTGCTGCTCGTAGGGCTACCGGGCGTCATGCGGCGGCGGCGCGCGGCGCGCGCCGCTGCCCGCACGCTGCTGCGGCTCGTTGGCATGCCGCTCACGGTGCGCTTTGCCGAGCGGCTGCCACCAGGACAGTGCGTAGTGGTGTGCAACCACGCCAGCTATCTCGACGGCATCGTGCTCACCGCGGCGCTACCGGCGCGCTTTGGCTTCGTCATCAAGCGCGAGATGGCCGCGGTGCCGGTCGCCGGCGCACTGCTGCGGCGGCTCGGCTCGGAGTTCGTCGAGCGCTTCGATCGCCAGCGCGGCGCACGCGATGCGCGTCGCGTGTTGCGCAACGCCATCCAGGGCCACTCGCTGGTGTTCTTCCCGGAGGGCACGTTCACCCGGACCCCGGGGCTGCTGAAGTTCCACACCGGTGCGTTTGCCACGGCGATCCGCGCTGGCTGCCCGCTGGTGCCGGCGGCACTGCGCGGCACGCGCCGCGCGCTGCCGCCGCAGCGCTTGCTGCCGCGACCCGGAGCGATCGAGCTGGAAATCCTGCCGCTGCTCGCTGCGGCGCCCGGCCCGGGCGATCGGGCCCCGGCCGAGCTGCGTGACCGCGCGCGTCAGGTGATCCTTACGGCGCTCGCGGAGCCCGACCTCACATGTTGCGGCGATACTGACCGCCCACCTGGTACAGCGCCCGCGAGATCTGTCCGAGCGAGCAGACCTTGACGCATTCCATGAGCTCGGCGAATACGTTGCCGCCCGCAGCCGCCGCCTGCTGCAGCCGTGCAAGCGCTGCGGGGGCGCGCTGCGCGTTGCGCGCCTGGAAGGCACGCACCGCGGCTACCTGATCCTGCTTCTCCTCCTCGGTGGAGCGGATCAGCTGTGCCCCCTTGTGCTCCTCGGCAGCATCGGTGCCCGAGAGAAAGGTGTTGACCCCCACGATCGGCAGCGAGCCATCGTGCTTCTTCGTCTCGTAATAGAGCGACTCCTCCTGGATCTTGCCGCGCTGGTACATGGTCTCCATCGCGCCCAGCACGCCGCCGCGCTCCGAGAGTGCCTCGAACTCGCGGTAAACCGCCTCCTCCACCTGGTCCGTCAGGTAGTCGATGGCGAATGAGCCCTGCCACGGATTCTGAATCTTGTTGAGGCCGAGCTCGCGATTGATGATCAGCTGGATCGCGACCGCGCGGCGTACGCTCTCCTCGGTCGGCGTGGTGAGCGCCTCGTCGTAGGCGTTGGTGTGCAGGCTGTTGCAGTTGTCGAACAGCGCGTACAGCGCCTGCAGCGTCGTGCGGATGTCATTGAAGGAGATCTCACGGGCGTGCAGGCTGCGGCCGGAAGTCTGCACGTGGTACTTGAGCATCTGGCTGCGGGGGCCGGCGTGGTAGCGCTCGCGCATGGCGCGCGCCCAGATACGCCGCGCCACACGGCCGATGACCACGTACTCCGGATCCATGCCGTTGGAGAAGAAGAACGACAGATTGGGCGCGAAATCGTCGATCTTCATCCCACGGGCGAGGTAGTACTCGACGATGGTGAAACCGTTCGCGAGCGTGAAGGCGAGCTGCGAGATCGGGTTGGCGCCCGCCTCGGCGATGTGATAGCCGGAGATGGACACGGAATAGAAATTGCGCACCTGCCGCTCGATGAAGTACTGCTGCACGTCGCCCATCATGCGCAGTGCGAACTCGGTCGAGAAGATACAGGTGTTCTGCGCCTGGTCCTCCTTGAGGATGTCGGCCTGCACGGTGCCGCGCACGGCCTGCAGCGCCTGCGAGCGGATGCGCTCGTAGATGTCGGCCTCGAGCAGCTCAGCGCCGCTCGCCCCGAGCAGCGCCAGGCCCGAGCCGTCATGGTAGGGCGGCAGCGCGCCCTTGTAGCGCGGTGGCGCAAGCCCGCGCGCCGCCTCGGCTGCGTGCAGCGCGGCGATCTTTTGCGCGGCGGCCTCCCAGCGGCCGGCGCCGCGCAGATAGCGCTCGACCTGCTGGTCGATCGCAGTATTCATGAACATCGCCAGCAGGATCGGCGCCGGGCCATTGATGGTCATGGACACCGAGGTCGCCGGGTCGCACAGATCGAAACCCGAGTAGAGCTTCTTCATGTCATCGAGCGTGGCGATCGACACGCCGGAGTTGCCGGTGCGCCCGTAAACGTCGGGGCGAGTGTCCGGGTCCTCCCCGTAGAGCGTGGTCGAGTCGAACGCCGTCGAGAGTCGCGGACCGTGCCCATGCGCGAGGTAATGAAAACGACGGTTGGTGCGCTCCGGACCGCCCTCGCCGGCGAACATGCGCGTTGGGTCCTCCTCCTCGCGGCGGTAGGGATACACGCCGCCGGTGTAGGGATAGGAGCCCGGCAGGTTCTCGGTGAGGATGAAGTGCAGCACCTCACCCCAGTCCTTCAGGCGCGGCAAGGCGAGCTTGGGGATCGCCGAGCGCGACAGGCTCTCGGTGTAGTTCTCCCCCTTGACGAGCCGTTCGCGCACTTTGTAGGAGTAGGTCTCGTCGCTCGCCGAGCGCATGCGCTCCGGCCAAGCCTTCAGCTCCGCCACCGCCTCCGCGCCCATCTCCTCGAGAGCGCGGTTGTAAGCGGCGCGCAGCTCGCGACGGCTCACGTCGGCGCCGGCCTCGGTGAGCGCCTCCTGCGGGTAGCGCTCAAGCGCAGCGGGTAACCGCGCCTCCTGCAGTGCCTTGAGGGCCTCATACAGGCCGAAGGCGCGCCGTGCCGCCTCGACCTGGGTCTCGATGCGCGCGCGTGCCGCGCGCCCGCCGTGCGCGATCTCCGCGAGATAGCGCGTGCGCGGGCCGGGAATAAGCGGGGTACGGGCGCTGAGCGCGGTCGGGCCGGGATCGCCGAGCTTCCACGAGCCACTGCCGATGTGCTTGCCCTCGAGTGCGGCGCAAATCGCGGCGAACAGCCGGTTGACCCCCGGGTCGTTGAAGCGGCTGGCTATGGTGGGAAAGACCGGGACCTCGGCGTCCGCCAGCCGGGCGCGCTCGGCATGGTTGCGGCGCCACTGCTTGCGCACGTCACGCAGGCTGTCCTCGGCACCGCGCTTCTCGCTCTTGTTGAGCACGATGAAGTCGGCGTAGTCGAGCATGTCGATC
>DATIZW010000253.1:0-28860 GCA_035516875.1 Steroidobacteraceae bacterium | reverse complement strand
AAGCGGTAGGTGGGCGGCAGCGTCCATACCCCCTGCTCGTAGTCCTTGGTGTCCTTCGGGTTGTCGTTGACCTCGGACTTCGCGACCAGGCGGAAGCCTTGCGCCTCGATCAGCCTGATGGCGTAGTCCTCGTTGACGTAGCCGCTCTTGGCCTGCGGATCCTGGGACACGGCCGGGTTGCCGCGGTGCTCGACCACGCCGAGCACGCCGCCCGGCTTGAGCGCGCGATACATGGCGGCAAACATCCGTGGTGCCGTGCCCTGCGACATCCAGTTATGGATATTGCGGAACGTCACCACCATGTCGAGCGACCCGGCCGGCACGGCCGTGCCGATATCGCCCGGGAAGCTGACCACGACCACGCGATCGTAGAGTTCGGGGTGCGCAGCGAGCTTCGCGCGAAAGCTCTCCAGGCGCTGCGTGATGTGTTTGTTGTCGGGGTCTGCCGCGATGACCCCCGCGTAGTACTTGCCCTTCTCGCGCAGCAGCGGAGCGATGATCTCGGTGTACCAACCGGGCTCCGGCCACACCTCGAGCACCTTCATCTCCGGGCGGATGCCGAAGAACAGCAGCGTCTCCTTCGGGTGGCGGTACACGTCGCGCGCCCGCTCCTCGCTCGTGCGCTGGTCGCCGGCGAGGATGGTGGTGAGCTCCTCGGCGGTAGTCTGCCTTGAGGTGACCTCGGTGCAGGCGCCGACCAACGTGGCGCACCCGACCAGGGCGGCGGCCAGTGTCTGCTTGGCTGACATCGAATGGGTCCTTCGAGCGGTACCAGGCGCGGGTCGCCCGCCGTGGCGGCACATTACCTCATGCGCCGCATAAAAAAACCCCGCACGCGGCGGGGTTTTTTGGGCCGCGGTCCTCAGCCCCGCGATCAGCGGCGGAACGGGCCGCCACCCTGGCGGGGGCGTTGTGGGCGCTCCTGTGCTTCGTTGACGCGCAGCGGACGGCCATTCATCTGAAAGCCATTCAGGGCCTGGATGGCGCTCTGCGCCTCCCCCTGGGGCATGTCGACGAATCCGAAGCCGCGCGGTTTGCCGGTTTCCCGGTCGTTGATGAGTTTTACCGATTCCACTTTGCCGTGACGTTCAAACAGGGCCTTCACGTCCTGCTCGGTGGCGCTGAAGGGCAGGTTGCCCACGTAAATCGTCGTCATCCGGGAGTCTCTCTTGGGAAAGCGGACAGCGGCGACCGCTGAGCCTCGGTCGCATGTACCGCGTGGACAGTCAAACAGGTCAAGGCTTCAAGGCACACGATCGGCAGTTTTTCAGTCAATGCGCAGCGCTTGGGCCAGCGGCCTGCACCTGCGTTCGCGCACGGATGGAATGCGCGGGCGGGGAAACGGCATCAACACGATCAGACAAAGCGCACTCATCCACGACGGATACGAACGCACAAGTCATGCTACTCCCGGGCTTTACGGTTCGCAAACCATGCATGTCATATGCGGAAACGGGGGGTGTTATGGGCAGAGTTGGTCGCTGCGGCAGGCGTCGGCGCCTCAGCCGGACCCACCTACCCCTCCACCTGCGCGCGACACAGCGTGCGCCGTATACCTTAATCCGCCGTGCTGTGCTCGGACCACCGGGGGCGCTGATCCGACACGGCGCGCGATCCTCGCGCGCCCGTCCCGCGATGAGGCCGCGACACCGCAGCGGGAGGCGCGATGATCACCGTCACGGCGTTGCGGGCATCAGGTCAGGTGCCCGCGGGTTCGAGGTATGCGTAGCCGTCGAGCTCGCTTTCATAGAAGCGCTTGAGCGCCTGGCTCTCCGCGAGCGTCATGCGCCCGTCGCGGATGGCACGCTCGCAGTCGCGCGCCAGCGCCGGGTACAGCTCCGCCACGTCGTATTCCATGTATTCCAGAACCTTGTTGGCGGTATCGCCCTTGACGATCTCCTCGATCCACCAGCCGCCCTCATCGTGCAGCCGCACATGTACCACGTGCGTGTCGCCGAAGAGGTTGTGCAGGTCACCGAGCGTCTCCTGGTAAGCGCCGACCAGGAAAGCCGCCAGGTAGTATTTCTCGTCGGCTCTCAGCTCGTGCAGCTCGAGCGTGCGCTTCACGTCGCGCAGCGACACGAAGTGATCGATCTTGCCGTCGGAGTCGCAGGTGATGTCGGCGAGCACGGCGGTGCGCGTCGGCCGCTCCTCCAGGCGATGTATCGGCATGATGGGGAACAACTGGTCGATGGCCCAGCTGTCCGGCAGCGACTGGAATACCGAGAAGTTGCAGAAGTACGTGTCAGAGAGGATCGACTCGAGATCCTCGAGCTCCTCCGGCAGCCGCCCGAGCTTGCGGCAGGAATCGCGGATCTTGGCGCAGGTCGCCCAGTACAGTCGCTCGGCAAGGCCGCGGAATTCGAGCGACAGCAGGCCCAGGTTGAACATCTGCAGCACTTGCTCGCGGGCGGTGAGGGCGTCGTGGTAGCACTCGACCAGGCGCCGCTCGCTCACTGCGCGGTAGGCCTCGAACAGGTCCTGCACCGGTTGTGGCAGCTCTTCCGCGCCGCCGTAGTCCTCGGCGCGGTCGCCGGTGACGCGGAACTTGTCGAGCGCCGAGGACCCGAGTGCGTCGAAGATCAGCACGCTGTGGTAGGCGGCGACCGCGCGGCCCGACTCGCTCACGATCATCGGATGCGGGATGTCACGCGCGTTGCAGACGCTAGCCACGCGGTAGACGACGTCGCTCGCATACTCGTTGAGTGTGTAGTTGATCGACGAAGGGAAGTTGGTGCCGCTGCCGTCGTAGTCGACTCCCAGACCACCGCCCACGTCGATGAACTGCAGCCCCGCTCCCATGAGCTTGAGCTCGGCGTACACGTGCGCCAGCTCGTTGATGGCGTCCTTCACGCGGCGGATGTCCTGCAGCTGGCTCCCCGGATGACAGTGCACCAGCTGCAGGCAGTCGAGCATGTCGCGCGCCTTGAGCACGCTGAAGAGCTCGAGGATCTCGGTAATGAACAGGCCGAACTTCGACTTGTCGCCCGCCGAAGCGCTCCAGCGTCCCGAGCCCTCGCTGAAGAGCTTGACGCGCACGCCGATACGCGGGCGCACCCGGTAGTTCTCTGCATGCTTGAGGATCAGCCCGAGCTCCTCGAAGTTCTCCACCACCGGGATGATGGTGCGCCCGAGCTTGGTGGCGAGAGTCACCGCCTCGATGTAGCTGTCGTCCTTGAAGCCGTTGCAGACGATGAGCCGCTCCGAGGCGTTCTCGGTCATCGCCATCACCGCGAGCAGCTCGGGCTTGGACCCCACCTCGAGGCCGAAACCGAACTCCTTGCCGTAACGGTAAACCTCCTCGACCACGAGGCGCTGCTGGTTCACCTTGATCGGGTAAACGGCGGCGTAGCGGTTGCGGTAGTCGTTCTCGGTGATCGCCTGCGCGAACGCCTCGTGAAGCCGCCGCAGCCGGTGCGCCAGGATGTCGGAGAAGCGCACTACCACCGGCGTCGTCAGGTCGCGCGCCTTGAGACCCTCGACGACCTCATAGAGGTCGATCTCGTGCCGCTCGGTGGTGTCAGGCCGCACCACCACGTGGCCGCTCGCGTTGACGCTGAAGTAACCCTTACCCCAGGCCGCGACGTTGTACAGGTCGAGGGAGTCCTCGATCCGCCAGGGCTGCGCGGGATTGAACTTGCGAGCGCCGTTGAAGGCGCTCTTCGGGTCGGCTGCCACGGGGCGCGTTTATATCAAATTTGTGTGGCAGGCAAGAGGGGCTCGATACGCATCTGAGGAACAGATCGCATCGGCCGAGCACTTCGTCGAGGCGGCATCGCACCGGCGCGACACACAGTCTCGTCACGAATCTCACCAGCCGAGCACTCGATGACCGCCGAATCGCAGAGCTCAGCGAGTCGGTTCCTTTCCAAGCGCCACGGCGTGAGCCGGATCGCGGATCCATTCGCTCCAGGAGCCGGCGTAGAGCCGTGCACCGGGAAGTCCCGCGACCTCGAGCGCGAGCAGGTTATGGCAGGCGGTGACGCCGGAGCCGCACATCGCGATCACCTGTCGCGGCGCGCTCCCGTGCAGGGTGTGCTGCCACGCGCGCTCAAGCTGCACCGGCGCAAGGAAGCTTCCCTGCGCATCGAGGTTGCCCGCGAACGGGTGGCTGCGTGCCCCCGGAATGTGCCCGGCCACCGGATCGATGCTCTCGTTCTCGCCGGCGAAGCGGTCGGCGCTGCGCGCATCGACCAGCACCGTGTCCCCGCGCGTGAGCGCGCCGGAGCCAACCGCGGCGGCCACCTCGGCGGTGCAGACCAGCAGGCTGGCATCGGCTCGCGCGCTGAACTGGCGCGGCGCGCGCGCCTCGCTCGCGCTGCTCACCGGCAGACCCGCGCGCTCCCAGGCGGCGAAACCCCCGTCGAGCACGGCGACCTCGCGGTGCCCGAGCCAGCGCAGCAGCCACCACAGGCGCGCCGCGAAGCTCCCGGGGCCCTGGTCGTAAGCAACTACCTGCACCTCCGCATCGATGCCGAAGCGTGAGAGCGTCGCCGCGAGGAGGTCGGGTTCTGGCAGGGGATGGCGGCCGCTGAACGCCGTCCGCGGCCCGGACAGGTCGCGGTCGAGATCGGCGTAGAGCGCCCCGGGGATGTGCGCCGCGGCGAAAGCGTGCCCACCCCACTCGGGTCGCGCGAGGTCGAAGCGGCAATCGATGATCACCCAACGCGGGTCTTCGAGGTGCGCGCGCAGCGCGCGCGGCTCGACCAGTGTCGTCGCCATGGGCGCATTTTCGGCCCCCCGGGGTTGTCGTTACAATCCGGTCACCCTTTCCCCGGCGAGGCAACGATGGCAATCGAGGTTTTCTGGGGCAGTGGCAGTCCATTCGCCTGGCGGGTGCTGCTGGCGCTCGAGTACAAGCGGCTGCCGTACGTGAGTCATCTGCTGCAGTTCTCCAAGCAGGAACACAAATCCCCGCAGATGCTCGCCCTCAATCCGCGCGGGCGCGTCCCGGTGCTCAAGGACGGCGACTACGTGTGCTTCGAGTCGCTCGCCATCCTCTACTACCTCGATCTGAAGTACCCGCGACCACCGATCTTCGGGCACTCAGCCGAGGAGGCCGGCACCATCATGCGGGTGATCTGCGAGTACCAGGCCTACATCGAGCCGCATCTGACGCGCATCGTCGGTGCGGTGTTCTTCGGCGATGCCGATCTGGGTGCCGACGGGATCACGGCCGCCATGCACGCGGTGGCGAGCGAAGCCCGCACCATCGAGGCGCGGCTGGCGAAGTCCGACTGGATCGTGGGCGAGTCGTGCTCTGCGGCCGACATGGTGATCTTCCCCGGTATCCAGCTGCTGCGCCGCGCGCTCGAGAAGCCGCAGGCCGCGGCGTTGTCCTCGCGCTTCATGCCGGTGGAGGTGAACTACCCGGCGCTCGGACGCTGGCTCGCGCGCGTGGCCGCCCTGCCGGGCTACGAGCGCACCTATCCGCCGCACTGGCGCACCTGATCGATCGGCCGCCAGGGCTTGCATCGGTGCGACAGCCCGACCCTGCCGCTGCGACAGTCCGCGGGCAAACGGCGTGACTTTGCCCCCAGACTGATCACGTTTGAGGCGACGAAATTGAGCCGCGCTGCTGCGATTGATACGCTTCGGCCACCGCGCGTGCCGTGGCGCCGCGCCTGGAAGCAAGCTGCAACCACCGCATCATGACCGAGAATCACAAGCTGCACGTCGACTTTCCCGGACGCATCCTCTTCATCGGCTTCGGCAGCATCGGTCAGGGCGTGCTGCCGCTGGTGCTGCGCCACATCGGCATTGCCCCCGAGCGCATCACGATCGTCACTGCGGAAGACAAGGGCAACGCCGAGGCCGCCAAGTACGGCATCAAGTTCGTCAAGGAACGGCTCACGCGCGAGAACTTCCGCCGCGTGCTCAATCCGCTGCTCGGCCGTGGCGACTTCCTCATCAACGTCTCCGTGGAAGTCTCGAGCATCGCGCTCATCAAGCTGTGCTGGGAGAAGGGCGCGATGTACCTCGACACGTGCATCGAGCCCTGGCCCGGCGGCTATACCGACCCGACCATGCCGGCGGCGCGGCGCACCAACTATGCGCTGCGCGAGGAAGCACTGGCGCTGCGTGCCGGCAATACGCGCGCCCCGACCGCGGTGCTCACCCACGGCGCCAACCCGGGCCTGGTGTCGCACTTCGTGAAGCAAGCGCTGCTCAACATCGCCGTCGACACCGGAGTGGCCGCCGGCAGCCCGACCTCGCGCGCCGAGTGGGGCGAGCTCGCGCGGCGCCTCGGCGTCAAGGTGGTGCATATCGCCGAGCGCGACACACAGGTGTCGAGCCTACCGAAGGAGTCGGGCGAGTTCGTCAACACGTGGTCCATCGACGGCTTCGTCAGCGAGGGCTCGCAGCCGAGCGAGATGGGCTGGGGCACGCATGAGCGCAACTTCCCGCGCGACGGCAAGCGTCACGACTTTGGCTGCCAGGCGGCGATCTACCTCACGCAGCCGGGCGCCGGGACGCGGGTGCGCACCTGGACGCCGCGTGCCGGCGCTTTCCACGGCTTCTGCATCACGCACGGAGAATCGATCTCGATCGCCGACTACCTGACGGTGCGCGAAGGCGCGCAGGTCGCCTATCGACCGACCGTGCACTACGCCTATCACCCCTGCGATGCCGCGGTCATGTCGGTACACGAGCTCGCCGGACGCAACTACGTGCAGCAGGAGCGCCAGCGCATCCTCATGGACGACATCACCACCGGCATCGACGAGCTCGGAGTGCTGCTCGCCGGACACAAGAAGAATGCCTATTGGTACGGCTCGCAGCTCTCGATCGGCGAGGCCCGCAAGCTGGCGCCCTTCAACAACGCCACCAGCCTGCAGGTGTGCGTGGCGGTGCTCTCGGGCGTGGTGTGGGCCATGGAGAATCCGAATCTCGGCGTCATCGAGCCCGACGAGATGGACTTCCGGCGCAACCTCGAGATCTGCATGCCGTATCTCGGGCCGGTGGTGGGGGAGTACACCGACTGGACGCCGCTGCACGAGCGCGAACGGCTCTTTGCCGAGGACATCGACAAGAGCGATCCCTGGCAGTTCAAGAACGTCAGGGTGATCTGGTAGAGGCGCAGTCGGGCGTGCCGGTCCGCCGCTCGTACTCGATCGCCACGATCAGGTACACGCGCAGCCCGCCCGGGGCTTCGACCGTCACTTCCTCGTCGAGCCCTCTGCGCAGCAATGCCCTGCCGAGCGGCGAATCCATGCTGATATACCCCGGCGCCATGTCGAACTCGTCCGGACCCACCACGCGATAGCGCGTGCGCACGCCGCGCTCATCCTCGAGCTGAACCCAGGCACCGAAATACACCCGCCGCGCATCCGCGGGAGGCTGGTCGACGATCATCATGCCGTCGAGCCGCCGGCGCAGGAAGCGCACTCGCCGGTCGATCTCGCGCAGCCGCCGCTTGCCGTAGGTGTATTCGGCATTCTCCGAGCGATCGCCCTGGGCGGCCGCCGCCGCCACCGCCTGGCAGACCCGGGGCCGCTCCTCGCGCCACAGCTGCTCGAGCTCCGCGCGCAGCCGCTGTGCCCCCGCGGGGGTGATGTATTTCGAGCCCATCGGCACCGGGGGCCGCAACCGTCCCATGGAGCTGAAATCCTGTGACTTATGTCGCACCTACTTTTACAGAAATCCGACCTTTCTGTGGAGCGTCTCACGGACGGCTGCGCCGTGGCGCTACTAACCTTTTACGCGTGGCTACCAAGTACTACACGCACTTCGTAACGCACACCGGCAAGCCAGCCAGCGCCGGCTCGAACGAGTGGAGCGGTGTGGTGGAGCTGCGGCAACCCCTCACGCAGACCCGCGCCAACCGCGAGCTGCGCGCGCTGCTGGCACAGAGTTTCGATCTGGACTCGGACGACATCCGTATCCTGCACTGGGCACGATTGCACTGAAGTATCCCCTGGCGGACTTCCTTCCCTTCATCGAAGGTCCGCCCTTACCAACCCCAGGCCTCAAAACCTGGGGTTTTTTTTGCGGTCCCCGGTTCGCCACCGCGCCCCGCGCCATGTGACAATAATCCTCGTGCCACCGGAAACGGACCGGGGCGAAAGACCAAGGAGAATCCCATGCGTGCGTGGTCTGTTAGCGTGCTGGCTGCCGCGATGCTGGCCGTGTCCGGTTGCGGTTATAACTCCCTGCAGCAGAAGGACGAGGGCGTCAAAGCTGCCTGGGCTGAAGTGGTGAACCAATATCAGCGTCGGGCCGATCTCATCCCCAACCTGGTCAACACCGTCAAAGGCTACGCCGCGCAGGAACAGAAGGTGCTGATCGGAGTGACCGAGGCGCGCGCCAAGGTTGGCTCGATCCAGGTGACTCCCGAAGTGCTCAACAACCCCGAGCTGTTTCAGAAGTATCAGGCCGCGCAGAACCAGCTTACCGGCGCGCTGAAGAGCCTGTTTGCGGTCGCGGAGAACTACCCGCAGCTGAAGTCGGACCAGAACTTCCGCGACCTGCAATCGCAGCTCGAGGGCACCGAGAATCGCATCACCGTCGCCCGCAACCGCTACATCCAGGCGGTGCAGGACTACAACGTCACCGTGCGCAGTTTCCCGACCAATCTCACCGCCAAGCTGTTCGGTTTCCAGGTCAAGCCGAACTTCACCGTCGCCAACGAGCAGCAGATCGCCACCGCCCCGACGGTGAGCTTCGACACCGCGACACCGCCCACCGCGCCGGGGGTCCCGCCGCCACCGCAACCCGCGGGCCAGCCGCAGAACCAATGAATGTGGCGCCGCACCGCGCCCGCCGGCGGGCGGCTCTTGCACTCGTGCCGCTGCTGCTGGTGCTCGCGGTCGCGGCGGCGCAGACCAGCACGGCCGATCTGCGCCCCATCCCGAAGCTCAGTGCGCGCGTCACCGATCTCACCGGCACGCTGACCGCCGAGCAGCAGAACGCGCTCGAGCAGAAGCTTGCGGCATTCGAGGCGGCCAAGGGCTCGCAGCTTGCGGTCCTCATCGTGCCGACCACCCACCCGGAGGAGATCGAGCAGTACTCGATCCGTGTCGTCGAGCAGTGGAAGCTCGGGCGCGGCAGCGTCGGCGGCAGGAAGGTGGATGACGGCGCACTGCTGCTGATCGCCAAGGACGACCACCGCGTACGCATCGAGGTCGGCTATGGGCTCGAGGGCGTTCTCACCGACGCGATGTCCAATCGGATCATCTCCGAGACCATCGTGCCGGCCTTCCGCGAAGGCAATTTCTACGCAGGCATCGACGGTGGCCTCGATCAGATGATGAAGCTCATCCAGGGCGAACCGCTGCCACCGCCGGAGCATGCGTGGCGACCCGGCGAGCACCACGGCGGCTCCCCACTGCTGCCGGAGCTGTTGTTCGCCGTCCTGGTCGGTTCGGTGGTGCTGCGTGCCATCTTCGGGCGAACGCTCGGCTCGGTCTTCACTGGCGTCGGCGCCGGGGCGCTCGTGTGGTTGGCAGGCTACGCGCTCGCCCTCGCCGGGCTTGCCGCAGCCGGTGCATTCCTTCTCACCATGCTGATGGGCGCGGTGCGCGGCAGCGGCTGGTCGAGCTCGCCGCGCAGCGGGGGATTCGGCGGCGGCTGGGGAGGCTTTGGCGGGGGCTTGGGCGGAGGGTTTGGCAGCGGCGGATTCGGTGGCGGCGGTTTCAGCGGCGGGGGCGGCGGCTTCGGCGGCGGCGGTGCCTCGGGCAGCTGGTAGGGCAACGTGAAGCTCGCTCGACTCTTACGACATATCGCGACGACGCGCTGGAGCACCCGGCGGCACTTTCCACAGGGCGTGCGCGATGCCATCGAGGAGGCGATCGGGGAGTGCGAGTCGCGCCACGGCGGTGAGATCCGCTTCGTCGTCGAGACCGCCTTCGACCTGCCGGAGCTGTGGCGCAACCTGCCGCCGCGTACGCGCGCGCTGCAGCTCTTCGGACAGTTCGGCGTCTGGAATACCGAGCACAACAACGGCGTGCTGATCTACGTGCTCATGGCGGACCACGCAGTCGAGATCGTCGCCGATCGCGGAATCGCCTCCCACGTCGCGCAGGCGGAGTGGGAGGCGGTCTGTCGGCAGATGGAGCATCACTACCGCGCCGGGCGCTTTCGCGACGGCTCGGTCGTCGGCATCGTCGGCGTCGGCGCGCTGCTCGGCCGACATTTTCCAGGTACGCGCCGCAGCGATAACGAGCTGCCGAACCAGCCGGTGCTGCTGTAGCAGATCGCCGACAATCACATCGTGGTGACATCGTTCATAATCGCTGTTCGATGAGGATCTCTACCGCCCGCACCGCCACGGCTGCACTGCTCGGCCTCATGATCGCGGGGTGCTCGCTCTTCGGCTCGCATGAGGCCGCGCCGCCACCCCCGCCGCCGGCGCCACCCCCGCCGCCGCCCGAGCCGCCGCCCGTGGCCAATGAGCGCTTCGAGCTCACCCCCGACGAGGGCGTAGTCGGCGTCGTGCAGGTCGTCTCCGCCGGCAAGGACGACACGCTCACCGACATTGCACGCCGCTTCAATGTCGGCTACGAGGAGATCCTGCGCGCCAACCCCAAGGTCGATCCGTGGCTGCCGGGCGAGGGGCGGCAAATCATCGTCCCCACGCAGTTCGTCCTGCCGGACGCGCCCCGCACCGGCGTGGTGATCAATATCGCCGCCATGCGCATCTACTATTACCCGCCCGTCAAGCGCGGCGAGCGCCCGGTAGTGCTGACCCATCCCATCGGCATCGGCAAGGTGGGCTGGCGCACACCCGAAGGGGTGACCAAGATCGTGCGCCGCCAGAAGGATCCCACCTGGCGGGTGCCGCAGTCGGTGCGCAAGGAGCATCACGAGAATGGCGACGATCTCGATCCGGTGATCGGCCCGGGACCGGACAACCCGCTCGGCAAGTACGCCTTCTACCTGCAGTGGCCGAGCTACCTCATCCACGGTACCAACAAGCCGGCCGGAGTCGGGTTGCGCTCGAGCCACGGCTGCATCCGGCTGTACCCGGAGGATATCGAGCAGTTCTACAACATGGTGCCCATCGGCACGCAGGTCCGCGTGGTCAATCAGCCGTTTGTGTTCGGCTGGCACGAAGGGCAGCTGTACATGCAGCCCTACGACGTGCTCGAGGACGACACCCGCGACTGGAGCAAGGCGCCGCACAAGCTTCTCAGCAAATCGCTCGCGGCACAGCTGCAGCAGCAGGTGCAGGCCGCACACGAGCACGTCAACTGGGACCTGGTGTCGAGCCTGGCGCGCGACCCGCGCGGGGTGCCGGTGCCGATCACATTGGGCGATGCGAGCCTCGAGCAGACTCTGGCAGCGGCACCGCGGGTGCAGAACGTACTGCCGGACGGCTCGACCTGGGACGGCAAGTCCGATCTGCCGATGGACGAGGCATCCTTCCAGCAGATCATGTCTGATGTCGAGCCGGGCAGCGCGGCGGCGGACGCAACCGAGGCCGCCAGCCCGGCCGCGGGCGCCCCGGTCGCAGGCTCGGCCGCCAAGACGCGGCCCGTGCCACCGAAGAACGGCGGCTGAGTCGCAACGCGTGGCTGCGCTGTCGCACGACAGAGAGTCGCCCGTAGCACCGCTCTCGCAGGAGAAAACGGCGCTCGTATCAGCGCTGTCGCCTGGGCAAGAGTCGCCCGTTGCCCCGCTCTCGCAGAAAGAAACGCCGCTCGCCCCGGCGTTGTCGCCTTGGTTGCAGCTGATGCTTGCAGAAATCGCACGCAAGCGCGAGGACCTCGCAAGCGCGCACGCTGAAGCGGCGCGGCGCGAGCTCGAAGCCGCGCCGCAGGACGCCGGCGACCGGCACGGGCGCGATTATGTCTCGGCGCCAAGCGAGGGGCACGGGTCACAGTCCGGCCGCTGAGCGTGCGGGCTCGCCGCAAAGCAGCGCGCGAGCCCTGACCATGCCGCGACCCGCTGTGTTAGAGTCGCGGCCAGATTTCGAGAGGCGCTCGAGTGGCCGACAGCCCCGCGTCCGGCGTAGAACTCGCACAACAAAGCCGTGACTGTCACGCGATCGAGCGCGTGCCAACCGGAGTTGCTGCGTTCGTCGGACGCACGCTCAAAGGTCCGGTCGGCCACGCACTCGCGGTGCGTAGCTTCGTCGAGTTCCAACAGCATTTCGGCGGCCTGTGGCAGCCCTCGACGCTGTCTTACGCGGTCGAGCAGTTCTTCGAGAACGGTGGGCGCGAGGCGCACATCGTGCGCGTCGCCAACGGTGCCCGTCCGCCCACGATCACACTGCCGGCCGGACGCGAGACGCTCAGACTCGTGGCGCTCAATCCCGGCTCGCGCGAATACCTGCGTGCCTCGGTCGACTACGACGGTCTCACCGCCGCCGAGCACGAGCGCTTCAATCTCGTGGTGCAGCGTGTGCGCACCGCGGGCTCCGAGCTCGTCGAGGACCAGGAGATCTACCGGCGCGTTTCGATCTCGCCGTCCTCCGGCCGTTTCGTCAGCGATGTACTGTTGGAATCGCGTCTCGCGCGGGTGCTCGGTGCGGCTCCGCTGCATCGCCCGGAGCGCTCCGCGGGCGGCCCCGGTGGCGTGGCCGTCGGTTACACGCTCTCCAATCCCGACGGCGACGACGGTGCGCCGCTCACCGATTACGACATCATCGGCGCGGCGGCGAGCGGTACCGGGTTGTTTGCGCTCGGCGCGACGCGCTTCAACCTGCTGTGTGTACCGCCGCTGGCGCGTGACAAGGATGTCGGGCTCTCGACGCTGCTCGTGGCCGCACGGTTGTGCCGCGAGCACCACGCGCTGCTCGTCGTCGACCCGCCCGCGGCCTGGACGTCTGCGTCCGCGGCGCTCGAAGCGCTGCGCAGCTGGCCGTTCCGCAGCGATAGCGCCGTCATGTATTACCCGCGCGTGCAGGCGTTCGACCGCCTGCGCGGTCGCGTCGAGACCTTCGGCTCCTGCGGTGCTGCCGCCGGCATGATCGCGCGCTGTGACGAGACCTGGCCGGTGTGGGCGGCGGCAGAGAGCGAGGAAGCGATCCTGCGACCCGGCCTGCGCCCGGCGGTGGCGGTGTCGGATGCCGATCGCGCGCGCCTCGCGCAGGCGGGGGTGAACACGCTGCTCGCGGTGCGCGCGGGCACCCGAGCAGGCGTCAGCCCGCGCACGCTCGCGGCGGGCGGCAGTGGTGCTGCCGATTGGAAGTACGTGTCGGCGCGGCGCCTGGCACTGTTCGTGGCTGCAAGCGTCGAGCAGGGCACACGCTGGGTGCTGCTCGAGCATAACGGCCCTGCGACCTGGGAGCGCGCCCGCGCGCAGGTGGAGACTTTCCTCGACGCCCTCGCCGCACAGGGCGCCTTTGCCGGCACCGCGGCCGAGGAGACCCATTTCGTCATCGTTGACGAGCGTGTCAACCGCCCGCAGACCCTCGCCGAGGGCAAGTTCAACCTGCTGTTCGGCTTCGCCACCAGCAAGCCGGGCGAGTTCGACGCCTGGCTGGTCACCCACCGCGCCGGTGCGAGTCGCGTGCGCCCCGTGTCGGTCAACCGCGCGGCGACCTCGAAGCAGCGCGTCGAGTGGGAGATCGAGACCGCGATTTTGCGTGGCTAGCCCGATGGCTGGGCGCCGCCCTCAGGTGAGCCCGTAGCGCGCGTGCCCTAATCGGCGGCACCGAAGCCGCCGCCGCCGGGCGTCAGCACCGTGAGCTCGTCGCCCGGCGCGACTTCGAACCGTGCCGTTGCGCCGAGGCGTTCCACCGCGCCGTTCGCACGACGAATCAGGGCCTCGCCGCGGGCCGCGCTCTGCCCCCCGGCGAGTCCGAAGGGCGCGATGCGGCGGTGATTTGCCAGCAGCGCTCCGGAGAACGGCCGGCGAAACTCGAGCCGCCGCACGATGCCGTCACCGCCGTGATGGCGGCCGACGCCGCCCGAGCCGCGACGGATGGCGAATTCGCGTACCAGCACCGGGAATTCGGACTCGAGGATCTCCGGGTCGGTGAGGCGCGAGTTGGTCATGTGCGTCTGAACGGCGTCGCAACCATCGAAATCAGGGCCGGCACCGGCGCCGCCGGCGATGGTCTCGTAGTACTGCAGCCGCGCGTCGCCGAAGGTAAGGTTGTTCATGGTGCCCTGCGAGGCCGCGAGCACGCCGAGGGCCCCGTAGAGCGCGTCGACGATGCATTGCGAGGTCTCGACATTGCCCGCCGCCACCGCCGCCGGCGGCTGCGGATCGAGCATCGAGCCGGGAGGGATCACGAGCTCGAGCGGCTCGAGGCACCCCTCGTTGAGTGGGATCGGCTGATCGATCAGCGTGCGGAACACGTACAGCACCGCTGCGGCGCACACGGCGCGTGGTGCGTTGAAGTTGTGGGTACCCTGTGCCGAGCTGCCGGTGAAATCCACGCGCGCACAACCGCGAGCGCGGTCGACCTCGATGCGCACGGCGATGCGCGAGCCATCGTCCATCTCGTAACGGAAGGCGCCCGGTGTGAGGTTCGCGATGGCGACCCGCACGCAGTGCGCGGCGTTGTCCTGCACATGGCGCATGTAGCACTGCACCGTGGCGATGCCGTGGCGGCGTACGGCGCGTTCGATCTCCGCGATGCCGCGTGCGTTCGCGGCGAGCTGCGCACGCAGGTCGGCCACGTTCTGCCCCGGGTTGCGCGCCGGCCAGGGTCCGGCGGCGAGCCGCGCCCGCAACTCGCTTTCGCGCAGGGCACCGGCGCTCACGAGGTGGAAGCACTCGAAGAGGATCCCTTCCTCTTCTGTGGTGCGGCTGAAGGGCGGCATCGAGCCGGGCGTCATTCCACCGATATCGGCATGATGCGCCCGCGAGGCAACGAAGAAGTCCGGACGCTCCGCTCCGCTCATGAACACGGGCGTGACGACCGTCATATCCGGCAGGTGAGTGCCGCCGTGGTAGGGACTGTTCAGCAGCCAGGAGTCGCCGGCCACGAGCCGGCCCTCCTGGGCACGGATCACCGCCCGCACGCTCGCGCCCATCGAGCCGAGATGTACCGGCATGTGCGGTGCATTCGCCACCAACCCGCCGAGCGGATCGAAGAGGGCGCAAGAGTAGTCGAGCCGTTCGCGGATGTTGACCGACTGGGCGGTCGCTTTGAGGACTTCGCCCATCTGCACGGCAATGTGCATGTACAGGTTGTTGAAGATCTCGATCCGTGCGGGATCGGCAGTCACGGCAATGCTGGGTCGCGGCGCCCCGTCGTCGCTCAGCAGTAGCTCGCCGCCTTCGAGCGTGCGTGCACGCCAGCCTTCCTCGAGCACCACGGTGCTGTGCGGCTCGACGATCAGTGCCGGCCCCGCGAGCTCTCCCTGCAGCGCGCTCATCGGTACGAGCGGCACCTCGCGCCAGCCGCCAAACCAGGCCGGAACGCGTGCCGGCAGGCCGCTCACGGCGGGCGGCGGCGGTAACCTCAGGGCGGCGTCTACCGACGGGGTGCGCGCCTCGACGCGCAGTGCCTCGATCACCACGCAGAGCGCGTGGGCGGCAAAGCCAAAGCGCTTCAGGTGATCGGCGTGGAAGCGCGCGCGCACCGCCTCGAGAGGGGCGAGCGGCACCGAGAGCGTGATCTCGCTGTCGCCGGCGCGCAGCTCGAGGAGCTCGAGCAGGTGCACGTTCCCTCCCTGACCGCCATCGGCCGCGAGCTTCGCACGAGCCTGGCCTCCGAGCGTGGCGAACTCGGCGCGGGCCGCAGCGAGGCCTGCGGCATCGAGCTCCCGGCGCAGGCTGGCGCGGCGCACGGCCAGCCGATCGGCCACGCCGATGCCGAAGGCGGACAGAACGCTCGCCAGCGGATGCACCAGCATGCGCCGCACTCCGGCGGCCCGTGCGACGCGACAGGCGTGCTGCCCGGCGGCGCCCCCGAAGCAGAACAGCGTGAAGTCGCCGGCATCGAGCCCCCGGCGCGCCGAGACCTGGCGGATGGCGTTGGCCATCGCCTCGACTCCCACTTCGAGGAACGACTCGGCAACCGACTCGACCGAGCAGCCACCACTCACTTCGGCTGCGGCACGCGCGGTGAGCGCCGCGAACTTCTCGGTGACGGCCTCGAGGTCGATAGGTGAGCGGCCATCGTGTCCGAAAACCGCCGGCAGTGTGTCGGGGCGCAGATGCCCGAGCAGAACCTGCACGTCGGTGAGGGTCAGCGGCCCGCCGCGTCCATAACAGGCCGGCCCGGGGTCCGCGCCTGCCGAGGCCGGTCCGACGGCGAAGCGTCCGTCGCGGTAGGCGAGAATCGAGCCGCCTCCGGCGGCGATGCTGTGCACGTCGAGCATCGGCTGCGCGAGGCGCACACCCGCGATCAGATGCTCGAAGCGCTGCGGCAGCTCGCCGTCGATCAGCGATACGTCGGTCGAGGTGCCGCCCATGTCAAAGCCGATCAGCCGCGGCAGCTGCAGCCGCTCGCCCACCCAGCGCATGCCGATGAGCCCGCCCGCGGGTCCGGACAGCACGCTCGACATGGCATGAAAGCTCCGTGGCGCGGCGAGCCCGCCATTGCTCTGCATCAGCGTGAGGCGCACACCGGCACCAAGCCCGCGCAACTCCCCTTCGAGCTGCGCCACGTAGTCGCGCAGCGGCAGCGCCAGGTACGCATTGAGCACCGTGGTATCGCCGCGTGCCACGTAGCGCACCAGCGGCGACAGCTCGTGCGACACCGATACCTCCTCGAACCCGAGCTCGCGCGCGCACGCCGCCGCCTCGCGCTCGTGCTGTGGATGGCGCCAGCCGTGCAGGAAGACGATGGCGACCGCACGCCGCCCGGCGGCGCGCGCTCGAGCGAGCTCTGCGCGCAGATGTCGCCGATCGAGCGGCCTCAGCACCCGACCGTCAGCATCGAGGCGCTCGCGTGCCTCGATGACGCTGGCATACAGCGTCTTCGGCAGCACGATGTGGCGCGCGAAGATATCCGGGCGGTTCTGGTAGCCGATGCGCAGGGCGTCGGCGAAGCCCGTGGTCGTCACCAGTACCACCGGCTCACCGCAGCGGGTGAGCAGTGCGTTGGTGGCGACGGTCGTGCCCACCTTGACCGCGTCGACCGCGGGCAGCGCCGGCGCGGACGGCTGGCGGGCCGCCTCGAGTATGGCGCGGGCCGCGGCGAGACCCGGGTCACCGGCCGCCCCGCCGCTCGGCAGCGAAGGGACTTTGCGCACGTGCAATGCACCGTCCGGCGCAAGTCCGATGACGTCGGTGAAGGTTCCGCCGCGGTCGATCCAGAACTGCCAGCCGCCGTGTATCGACCGGGAATCGCGGAATGCTTGGCTTACGGTTTGCATTGCCGGCATTATTCGCGCATGCGCCCCAGCCTCACAGCGCCCGGCGCCGCGTCATGCAAGCGCCCGTGACTGCCCGCCACGTCGTGTTCTCGCACGGCGCCGAGGCCGGTCCCTGGGGGCGCAAGATCTCCGCGCTTGCCGAGGTGGCGCGCGCCGAAGGATACGATGTGCATTCCGTCGACTATCGCGGCATCGACGAACCGCGCGCGCGCGTTGCACGGCTGGTGGATTTCTGCAAGGAGCTCGCCGGCGACCTGGTGCTGGTCGGCTCGAGCCTCGGCGGTTACGTCGCAGTCGCCTCGGCGTCGCTGCTGCACGCGCGGGGGCTGTTCCTGATGGCGCCGGCGCTGTACATGCAGGGTCTGCCCGAGCTGCGCGCCGGGGTGCTCGACTGCCCGACCGCGGTGGTGCACGGCTGGCGCGACGAGGTGGTGCCCTACGAGCACAGCGTGCGCTTCGCCAACGCCTACAAGGCCGCACTCCATCTGGTGGAAAGCGATCATCGGCTGCACAACCAGGTACGCGTGATCCAGTATCTGTTCGAGTACTTTCTCATCGCGCTCGATCTGCCGGCGATCGCCTTCGAGTAGCACCTCAGCGGCGATCGCGGATCGCGCGTGCCGCAATCCCGTCCACCAGCGCCGGGGCGATGAGCCGCGCCCAGCGGCCGAGCCGCCCGCGGGCGGAGGTGATGAGCAGCCGCTGCCGCCGGCGCATCGCGCCGACGATGAGCGCCGCGCACTCATCGGCGCTCATGATGTGTGGCTCCTGCATCGGGCTGTGCCCGAGCGGCGCGCCGTCGGCACCGATGGCGCGGCGATGAATCTCGCTCACCACGAAATCCGGGGCGATGATGGTCACGTCGACGCCACCGGCGGCGAGCTCGATGCGCAGTGACTCGAAGAAGCCGACCATCGCGTGCTTGCTCGCGGCATAGCCGGTGCGCTCGGGTACGCCGGTGAGGCCGGCGATGCTGGCGACTGCCACGATCAGCCCGCGCGCACTTTTCAGATGCGGCAACGCCGCCGCCGTCAGGTAGACCGCGCCCAGGTAGTTCGTTGCGAGCAGACGCTGGAAGACACCAAGGTCGCTGATCGCATCGAAGCGCGACCACATGGTGAAGCCGGCATTGTTGACCAGTACGTCGAGGGCACCGAAGCGCTCGACGGTCTGCGCCACGAGGCGTGCACAGTCGTCCTGGCGGGCGACATCGCCGGTGAGCGCCAGCACCTCGGCACCGCGAGCCGCGCACGCATCGGCCGCTTCCGCGAGACGTGTCCCGTCGCGCGCGTTGAGTGCCAGGCGTGCGCGCCCCGCCGCGAGCGCCAGCGCGAGCGAGCGCCCGATACCTGAGGAAGCCCCCGTAATGAGCACCGTGCGGCCGGCAAACGAGGTCATTGGTGACGGGATCCCACTCATGCGCCGCGTGGTGCAGCGGATGCATGATAGCGGCGATGAGGGTGGCGAGCGGCATGTGGCGCGGCACGCACACCTTCATCCTTTTCGCGCCAGGCGCGGCCCGGCGTTCCGCACAGTTGCGCGGCCGAAACGGCTTGCCGCATCGCGCCGCCGAGTAATAGACTGACCGTACGCAGGTTTTGTGTTGCTGCAACAAACAAGAATGCGACGCGCAATCGGGGTTCCTGAGCTGAGCTGAGGCCCGGGCCCGCGGGCTTGCGGAATTCGTGCCCGCTTTGAAGGGAACCAGGGGGACAAATGAGGAAAGTTCACACCGGGCGTCCTCTGGCCATCGGGACGGTTGCGGCCTGCCTGGCGGCCGGCGGCCCGCAGGCGGCGCACGCCTTCAGTTTCCAGAGCAGCTCGGGTGACTGGACGGGCAGCTGGGATACGACCCTCGGCTACTTGCAGGGCTGGCGCGTGTCGAGTCCCGACTGCCGGCTCATTGCGATCGCCAACGGTGGGTGCGGCTACTCTCCCAACATCGACGACGGCGACCTCAATTACCTGAAGAAGTCGACTTTCACCGAAGCGGCGACCTTCATCACCGAGCTCGGCCTCAACTACAAGGACAAGGCCGGCATCCTGGTACGCGCTTCGGGCCTCTATGACTTCGAGGTTATGGACAACACTCAGCCGCACGTCGACCTGACGCACGACGCGCGAGGTGTGGTCGGCAGCTACGTGCGGTTGCTGGATGCCTTCGGCTACTGGCGCTTCGATCTCGGCTCGATGAAGTCCGAGCTGCGCGCCGGGCGGCAGGTGGTGGACTGGGGCGAGAGCACGTTCATCCCGGGAGGCCTCAACCAGGTCGACTACTTCGACGTCACCGCGCTGCAGACGCCCGGCGCAGAGCTCAAGAATGCCCTGCTGCCCGATGAGTCGGTGATCTTCAACTCGCAGCTGACGAAGAACCTGAGCACGCAGCTGCTGTATCTGTTCGACTGGCACAAGGACATCCTCGAGCCCGACGGTGCCTACTTCAGCACGAACGACGTTGCCGGCGCGGGCGGCAACCGAGCCATCCTCGGCTTCGGCGCAATATCCGACGCGGGAGTGGACTACACCTCTCTCGGCGGCTCGGTGATCAACCCGTTCCAGGCCATTCCGCGGCTCCCCGATCACAAGCCCTCCGAGGCCGGCCAGTACGGCGTCAAATTCAAGCTCTATCTGCCGAACTTCAGCCAGGGTACCGACCTCGGCTTCTACTTCCTCAACTACACCAGCCGCTTGCCGCTGGTAACGCTGCAAACGGGTACACAGGCAGGCTTCGGGAATGCCTTCGGCGCGGTCAGCGCGGTCGGTGCGAGCGCTCAGGCGATCGCGGCGGGTCTGCCGTTCGCCGCCGCGGTCGCGACCGGAGCGGCCATCGGCCAGCAGCGCGCCGCGCTCTACGGCGGAAACCTGAGCCAGGCGCTTGCGACGCAGTACGCGGCCATCGGCGCCAACACGCTGCTCGCAGGCGGCAATGTCAACAACCAGGCGAGCAATCTCGCGGCCAACGAGTACGCCAAGACCCAGGGGCTTTACGAGGAATACCCCGAGAACATCAAGATGCTCGGCCTGTCGTTCAACACCCAGATCCAGAAGACCGGGACGGCGCTGCAGGGCGAGGTGGCCTGGCGCCTCAACCAGCCGCTGCAGCGCGACGATGTCGAGCTCATCTACGCCTCACTCACGCCCTTCGAATCGGGAATTCAGTGTCTGCTTCTGAACCGCAAGGTACTGCCCTCCGGTACCTGTTCGCCTCCGCCCCCGGCCACATCGACGCCCATCACGGCGTACAACCAGTACGGGCTCTACCCGCTCGGCGCGACGGTCTCCGGTTACGAGCTGCAGCACACCTGGCACTTCGATTTCACCGCGACCCAGGTATTTGCCAATGTGCTCAAGGCCTCGCAGGCCGTGGTGGTGGTCGAGGCGGGAGCAGACTATGTACCGGCTCTCGAGGACAAGCTGAGCGGCGGCCCGCGCGGCTACGGTCTGCGCTACGACGGACCGGGCACGAATCTCAGCGGCAACCCGAATCTCGGCGGCTATCCGGAGTTCATCGCATCGAATGGTCAGTGCGTCGGGGGCACCTATCCGAACAATCCGCTCGGCCAGTGTCTCGAGCCCGGCTCGGCGTTCGCCACCAGTTTTGCCTGGGGCTACGTCATCGCCGGACGGCTCGAGTATGACAACGTGATCGGTGACTGGAACCTGATCCCGCACCTCACCTGGACGCAGGACGTGAACGGAGTCTCGCCGGGTCCGGGCGGCGCGTTCGTCAGCGGCCGCTACGCCTACACGGTCGGCCTCACGGCCAGCACGCGGCAGAGATGGGAACTCGACGTCTCGTACACCGACTACGCCGGCGCCGGGCAGTACAACCTGCTCAACGATCGCGACTTCATCAGCGCCAGCGTCAAATTCTCGTTCTGATGGGCGCACGCACGTAGGCGCGCGGTGCGTCCACCATCGGAGGGGCCGTAATGAAAATGCTGATCGGGTTCGCCAGCGCAGGAGTGCTGTCTGCCGCGGTGGCCTTTGGCGCCGTCAGCCCCCAGGAGGCCGCGCGCCTCGGCGCCGACCTGACGCCGCTCGGCGGGGAGAAGGCCGGCAATGCCGACGGCACGATTCCGGCGTGGACCGGGGGACTGAAGTCGCCGGCGGACGCCGGCTTTCCCAACTACCACTCTCCCGATCATTACTCCGATCCGTACGCCAACGACAAGCCGCTGTTCACCATCACCGCGGCCAACCTGAGCCAGTACGCGGCGAAGCTCACCGAGGGGCACAAGGCGCTCTTCAAGGCGTATCCCGACTACAAGATGATCGTCTATCCGACTCACCGCAGCGGCGCCTCGCCGGAGCGGGTCTACGAGGCCACCAAGCGCAATGCGACCACTGCGAAGCTGGTCCCCGACGGCAACGGCTTCACCGGTGCGATCGACGGCACGCCGTTCCCGATTCCGCAGTCGGGGGTCGAGGTGTTCTGGAACCACGTGACACGCTGGCGTGGCGTGGCCGCGGGCCTCACGGTCGGGCAGGCGCCGATGACCGCTGGCGGCAGCTATACGCTGGTGAGATTCAAGGAGGAGTTCTACTTCCAGTTCTACGATCCGGCGCTGAGCGAGAGCCAGCTCAACAACATACTGCTGTTCTTCACCCAGGAGACGATCGCGCCGGCGCGGCTCGCCGGCGAGGTGCTGCTGGTGCAGGAGACCATCGACCAGGCGAAGGAGGCGCGGCGCGCCTGGGTCTACAACCCCGGCCAGCGCCGCGTGCGGCGTGCGCCGAACGTCGCTTTCGATAACCCCGGCACCAACGCCGACAACCTGCGCACCAGCGATCAGTTCGACATGTACAACGGTAGTCCGCAGCGCTACGACTGGAAGCTGATCGGCAAGAAGGAGATGTACGTCCCCTACAACGCCTACCGCCTGCAGGACGGCAAGCTCAAGTACGCCGATCTGCTGCACAAGAACCACATCAACCAGGATCTCGCGCGTTACGAGCTGCATCGCGTGTGGGTGGTCGACTCGACGCTCAAGCCCGGTCAGAGCCACATCTACAGCCGCCGCACCTTGTACGTGGACGAGGACTCCTGGCAGATCCTGGCGATCGACTGCTACGACACCCGCGGGCAGCTTTACCGCGTGCAGGAAGGGCATGCGATGAATTACTACAACCTGCCCTCGCTCTGGGACGACCTGGAGCTGGTGATGGACCTGTCGAACGGGCGCTATCTGGCGCTCGGCCTGCAGAGCGAGGAGCACGGGTCCTACGACTTCAGCATCAAGCGCACGCCTGCCGACTATGACCCGAGCGTGCTGGAGCGGCGCGGCATCCGCTAGGGTCGCGGGACATCGCGCGTGCCTCGGCCCGCCTGGGTAACGCGCTCAGCCGAACGCGCGCCGGCGCACGGCAGCCGTGCGCGGCTCGCGCCCGCCGCGCTCGTCGCGCTCGTCGCGCTCGGCGCTCTGGCGCATGCGGATGAGGCGCCGCTTCGCGCCGAGCCTGCGCGGCTTGCCGCACAAGGCCTGCTCGTCGCCATTGCGGCGGCCGGGGAGCGGCTGGTGGCGGTCGGCGACCGCGGCATCATCGTGCTCTCCGACGACCAGGGCGCGAGCTGGACGCAGGCCGTCGCCGTGCCGACGCAGGCGCTGCTCACCGGGGTGTGCTTCGTCGACGCGCACCGCGGCGTGGCGGTCGGCCACGATGAGGTCATCCTGACGAGCGTCGATGGGGGACGCACCTGGACGCGCACGCACTACGCGCCGCAGGCGCAGCGGCCGCTGCTCGACGTGTGGTGTGACCGCAGCGGACGCGCGATCGCGGTCGGTGCCTACAGCGCCTATCTCACGAGCCGCGACGCGGGCGCCAGCTGGAACGAGGTCGCTTTCAGGCCTGCTCCCCGCCCGCCAGTGTCGCGAGGACCCTCCGCCGCACGCACCGGCGCCGCCGCTGCCGGGGCCGCCGCTGCCAGGGCCGCCGAGGAGGAGTCAGCCCGCGGCGGCTACCACCTCAATCGCATCGTGGGGGCGGGCGCGGGGCGGCTCTATATTGCGGGCGAGGCCGGCCATCTGTATCGCTCGGACGACGGCGGGGTGAGCTGGCTCACCCTGGCCTCGCCCTACGAGGGCTCGTTCTTCGACGTGCTGCCCCTTGCCGACGCGGCGCTGCTCGCCCTCGGCCTGCGCGGCCATCTCTACCGCTCCGCGGACGCCGGGGCGAGCTGGCAGCAGATCGACACCGGCACGGTGGCACTGCTCGACGGTGCCACGCAGCTCGCCGCGGGCGCGGTAGCGATCGTGGGCTTCTCCGGGGTCGTGCTCCTCAGTCACGACGACGGACGCACGTTCATGCTGTTGCAACAGTCCGATCGCGCCGGACTCGCGGCGGCGGTGGCAATAGGTAACGGCAGGCTCGTGGCGGTCGGCGAAGACGGCGCCAGAGTCATCACTCTCACCGCGCCGCCGGCGACGCGGAGCGGCCCGTGATGGCAGGCAGCGGCGGCGACGCCCCACATCTTTCCCCGGCGGTCGTCGGGCGCCTCGAGCGGCTGATCTTCGGTCGGCGCACGCTGATCCTGGTGCTGTTCGCGCTCGGCACCGCGCTGTTTGCCGCAATCGCCGCGCGCGGGCTGCGCATCGATACCTCTTTCAACAAGACGCTGCCGCTGCGCCATCCGTACATGCGGACCTATCTCGATCCCAGGGTGGCGGATTTCCGCGGTGCGAACCGTGTGTTGGTCGCACTCATCGCGCGCGACGGCAACATGTTCACCCCACAGTTTTTCCGCGCGCTGCGCAAGGCCACCGACGAAATCATCGTCATGGATGGCATCGACCGCACGCAGGTGCAGTCGATCTTCACACCGAACGTGCGCTATCTCGAGGTGGTCGAGGACGGCATCGAAGCAGGCAACGTCGTGCCCGCGGACTTCACGCCCACGCCAGAGAACCTGGTGCTGGTGCGCGACAACATCAGGAAAGCCGGCATCATCGGGCGGCTGGTGGCGAACGACTTCTCCGGCGCGCTGGTGAGCGCCATCGTGCTCGACACCGATGCCCAGGGCCGCCCCGTCGACCCGATACGCGTCGCGCACGAGCTCGAACGGCGAGTGCGCGAGCCGCTCGAGGGGCACGGGATCGACGTGCACATCATCGGCTTTGCCAAGGTGGTCGGCGACATAGCCGACGGCGCAGCCTCGGTGCTGCTGTTCGCGGTCATCACGCTCGTTCTGACGCTGCTCGCGGTGCGCGCGTACTGCCAGTCGTGGCGGGTCGCCTTCGTGCCGGTGCTGTGCTCGGTGGTCGCGGTGATCTGGCAGCTCGGCGCGCTGGTGCTGTTGCACTACGGCATCGACCCGATCGGGTTGCTGGTGCCGTTCCTGATATTCGCCATCGGTGTGAGCCACGGCGTGCAGAAGATCAGCGCGGTAAGCGACGCCGCCTTCGCCGGCCTCGGCAGCATGGAGGCCGCGCGCCGCACCTTCCGCCAGCTGTTGGCGCCGGCGATCGTCGCGCTGCTCGCGGATCTCGTGGGCTTCGTCACCATTCTCCTCATTCCCGTGCAGGTGATCCGTGAGATGGCGATCACCGCCAGCATCGGCGTCGCCATCGTCATCCTCACCGACCTGGTGCTGCTGCCGGTGCTGGTGTCGTACGTACATTTCGACGCCGGTTACCACGATCGGGTGGCGCGCCGGCAGCGCCGGCTCGCGGGGCTGTGGCAGCACCTCTCGGGCATTACCCGCCGCGGGCCGGCGCTCGCCATCATCCTCGCGGCCGCGGTGCTCGCGATGCTCGGCTGGTGGAAGGGCCGTGAGACGCCGATCGGCGACACGCAGGCGGGTGTCCCGGAGCTGCGCGCGAACTCGCGCTACAACCGCGACAATGACGTCATCACCTCGAAGTTCAACATCGGCGTCGACGTGCTCACCGCGATCGTCGAGTCGCAGCAGCCGGTGTGCGTCAGCCACACCCTCATGACCTGGGTCGACCGCGTCGGCTGGCACATGCGCAACGTCCCGGGCGTGCAGAACGTCATCACGCTGCCGTTCATCGCCAAGATCGCGATCGCCGGCTGGAACGAAGGCAGCCTCAAGTGGCGCAGCATCCCGCGCGAGCAAACCCAGCTCACGCAGTCGACGCGCTATATCGAAACCAGCACCGGGCTGCTCAACGAGAACTGTGACGTCATCCCGGTGATGATGTTCCTCGCCGACCACCGCGCGGCCACGATCGAGCGCGCGGTCGCACAGGTGAAGCGCTGGCGCAGCGCCAACCCGGCCACAGGCGCCGAGCTGCGCCTCGCCGCGGGCAACGTCGGCGTGATGGCGGCGACCAACGAGACGGTCGAAGCGAAGCAGACGCTGATCCTGGTCGGTGTGTTCGCGGCCGTGATCGTCATGTGCCTGCTCACGTTCGGCTCCGTCGTCGGAACCATCCTGGTGGTCGTGCCGTTGGCACTGGTGTCGGTGCTGGTGTACGCGGTCATGGCGCTGGTCGGCATCGGGCTGAAGGTCTCGACACTGCCGATGGTCGCGCTCGGCGCCGGCATCGGCGTCGACTACGGCATCTACCTGTTCAGCCGCATGCAGGAGTTCCTGCACCAGGGCCTGTCGGTGCGCGAGTCCTACGAGCGCACGCTGCGCGTCACGGGGGCGAGCATCATATTCACCGGCATCACGCTGGCGATCGGTGTCGCCACCTGGGTGTTCTCGCCGCTCAAGTTCCAGGCGGACATCGGCATCATGCTCACCTTCATGTTCCTGGTGAACATGCTTGCCGCCATCGCGCTGCTGCCGGCACTGGCGGCCTGGCTCATCACCGCGCCGCAGGCGGCCGGCCGGCACCCGCAGCGCACCGCAGCATGATTCAACGCAGGTAGCCGATCACCCGCGCCATCAGTGCCGCACAGCCGAGAATCACGACAATGGCGGCGAGCTCGAGCATCAGGCACAGCCGCACGCGCCGTGTGCGCGCCACCGCCACCGCGGGCGCCGCGCCGGCACCGAGAGCCTGGCTCCAGGAGAGGAAGGTCACCGTGGGATAGATCGAGATCAGCGCCGCGAGGACGAACGCCGTGAACTTCATCAGGAAAAAGACGTTGTGCCAGTAATAGTCGGCACCTTTCTCGAAATACCAGACGCGCAGCAGCCCCACGATGAGCACGACGCCGGCGGCGCTGCCAAAGGCGAGATCGACGCGCTGGAGGTAGCGCGCCTGGCCGGCGGTGAGGGGTGGCTTGAACAGTGCAATCTCGATGGCGAGCGCCGCGACCACTGTGAAGGCGGCCAGATGGTGCAGAAACGCCATCAGCGCGGATGCGTACACGGTAACTCCCTCGGGTCTCGGGCGGCGCGCCGCCGCGGCACGCGCGGCGGCTAGCTCGTGGCGTGCCGCAGAACCCGCCGTCCGGCAAGGCCCAACATGAGTCGCGAGATGCCGGTCATCAGCAGGTTGACGCCGACCAGTGTCCCCAGGGCCCACACCGAGCTCCACGGCCAGTGCAAGCCGATGATGCCGCCGAGCAGCAACGCGACGATGCCGTTGAACAGCATCCAGCCGGAGGCCGCCTCGCCCCGGTGGCGAAAATACGCGACGATCTCGCAGACTCCGGCGGCGAGGATCACCGCGGCGAGCAGCAGCGTGAGCGAGCTCAGCCCGAGCAGCGGGTGCATGAGCAGGTAGAGTCCGCCGATGAGGAAGGCAACGCCCGCCAGTATCTGCATGATCACGCGCCGCGCGCCGCCGCCCTCGAACGCGGCGATGAAGTGCCCGACGCCGCCGAAGACCAACAGCCAGCCGACCAGCAGCGCGACGCCGAGTCCCGCCGCGGCGGGCCTGATGATCGCAAACAGCCCGAGGAGGATGAACAGGATGGCGGCGACGATGTACCAGCCCGTGAAGCGCTGCGCGGCCTTCACCACCGGGCCCGAACCCTCTGTTGCCATGTGGCACCTCCGTCGCGTTATCAGCCAGTGTCGTGTTTGAACATTCTCGAGTCTGCGGCCGGCGGCCGGAACTGCCCTTTTGGACAGTGGCTTTACCCGAACTTCCCCGGATACCCTAGTGAGTAAAACAGCGTCCCGTGGGTCTGACAACCCGGCGATCTGCGCAATGCAGCACGGGTTGCGGGTCTTGCCGGGCGGTGAGTCGCGATGCACAGCGGCGGCGCGGGGCGAGCGCCGTGGGGGCAACACGATGAGGTCGGCATTTTCGATGAGACCGCTCTCGCTTCTGCTTGTGCTTGGTGGGGTGTGGGCCGCGGGGAGCGGGACTGCGGTGCCCGCCGGTGAGACCGCGGCGCCGGCAACCCCAGCCGCTGCTGCGGCCAGCGCGACGGCGGGCAAGCCCGAGCGCTTCGCGACGCCCGAGCAGGCCGCCGACGCCCTCATCGAGGCCGCTGAGCGCTTCGACGTCGCAGCGCTCAGCAGGATCTTCGGTCGTGGTCAGCAGAACGTCGTGTTGAGCGGGGAGGCCGGGCGCGACCGCGAGCGGGCGGCGGCGTTCGCCGCGCAGGCCCACGAGAAGCACGAGATTTCCCTGAGCCCGCTCAATCCGGGACGGGCCTTTCTTCTCGTGGGCGCGCAAGACTGGCCGTTTCCGGTGCCGGTCGTGAAACGCGGCGGCCAGTGGTCGTTCGACGCGCCCGCCGGCCGTGTCGAGATGCTCAACCGACGCATCGGTTCCAACGAGCTCGACGCCATCCAGATCTGTCGCGGCTACGTGGAAGCGCAGTACGCCTACGCCTACGAGAAGCGTCAAGGCTACGACGTGAACCAGTATGCCCAGCGCATCATCAGCACCCCGGGCACGCAGGACGGCCTTGCCTGGAGAAATCCCGACGGCAGCTGGGGGGGACCGGTGGGCGAGCCTATCGCGCGCGCCATCGCCCAGGGCTACAGCTCGAAGAGCGAGCCGTACCACGGCTATTTCTTCAAAGTCCTCAAGGGCCAGGGCGCCGCCGCGCCGCACGGCGCGAGCGACTTCGTGGTGGAGGGCGTGATGATCGGCGGCTTTGCGCTGGTGGCGGCGCCCGCGAAGTATGGCGAGACCGGTGTCAAGACCTTCATCGTGAGCCAGGACGCCGTGGTGTATGAGAAGGACTTCGGCCCGACGACGCTCGAGCAGTTCAAGAAGATGAAGCTCTTCAATCCGGACAAATCCTGGGCGCCGGTGACGGAGTAACCGCCGCAGTGCGCACCGGCACAGAGAGCACAATAAAGCGCCAGCGAATTCCTGCAGGCCTGCAGCGTCCGCTCGTATTCCTCGTCGCGCTCGCGGCTGCGTCCGCGGCCGCGAGCGCGACCGGTTGCGCCAGCACCCCGTCGCCGGGCACGCCGCCACCGCCGCCGACGCAACAGCCACCCGCGCCGGCTGCCCGGACGCCGCCGCCGGCGCAGCCGCCTTCGGCCCCGGCATCGTCCGCAACGAGTGGACAAATTCCGCCCGACCAGCTCGACTCCCTGGTCGCACCCATTGCGCTTTACCCGGATCCGCTCCTCGCCCAGGTGCTTGCGGCCTCCACCTATCCCGTCGAGCTCGTGCAGCTGCAGCAGTGGCTCGCCAAGAACCAGGGGCTGAAGGACCAGGCGCTCGCGGATGCGGTCGCCAAGCAGCCGTGGGACCCGAGTGTCCAGGCGCTGGCCGGATTGCCGGAAGTGGTCAAGCGGCTGACGGACGAC
>DATIZW010000252.1:0-3922 GCA_035516875.1 Steroidobacteraceae bacterium | reverse complement strand
GAGCTCGACGTGCAAGTCAATCGCCGTGCTGCCGTTTGCAAGCCTGAGCGGCGATCCGGAGAAGGACTACTTCGGCGACGGCATAGCCGAGGAGCTCATCCACCTGCTGGCGCGGGTCCCTGGCCTCAAGGTTCCCGCGCGCACTTCCTCCTTCGCCTACAAGGGTCGCAACACCGACGTGCGGCAGATCGCCCGCGAGCTCGGCGTCGGCATGCTGCTCGAAGGCAGCGTACGCAGCGCCGGTGACCGCATCCGCGTTACGGCACAGCTGGTCGAGGCCAGCGCGGGATTCCATGTCTGGTCAGAGACCTACGACCGACGTTTCGTCGACGTATTCGAGCTCCAGGACGAGCTGGCGGCGGCAATTGTTCAGGCGCTGAAGATTAACCTCGGCGATGGCGAGCGTCGTGTGCTGCGCGATGCTCCTCCGACCAGAGATGTCGAGGCGTATCGGCTGTTACTTCGGGGCGTTGCGATGCGGCACAACTTTGGTGCCAGTGAGCGGGTAATCGCCGTGCTGCAGGAATGCATCGCCCGCGATCCGGGTTTCGTGCGCGCCCACGCCGAGCTTGCGGTGGCGTACAACATTCTCTTCTCGCTGGGCTCGCATGGACCGGAAATTCTGTCCGAGGCACAGCGCTGCGCGGAGCGAGCGCTCAGCCTCGACCCCCGATCCGCCGAGGCGCACGCCGTGATCGGAGTGCAGCACGCGATCCGCGGCGAGTGGATCCGCGCTGAGGACTCGCTGCGTCGGGCCATGGATCTCAATCCGGCGGAACCCCTCACTCACAGCGCCTACGCGCTGTTCGTTCTGGGCCCGGCCGGGAAGCTCGAGCAGGCGCTTGCAGAGGCGCTCACGAGCTATGAGCTGGCGCCGGGCACGACGGGTGCCGCGATCAACGTGGCCGGTTTCAGCAGTCTGAGCGGACGCGATGAGGAAGCGATGCACTTCCTGCAGGTGGCGACCGAGCTCGGCGCCCGTACCGACCGCTTGCCGCTGGCGCTCTTTCGCTCGGAATTCGCTCGCCACCGCGGCGAGTTCGCCGCGGCGGCGCAACAGTTTCTCGCCGTGCTGCCCGAGGAGCTGCTGCCTCGTGGCGGCGAGCAGTTGGTGAAGCTCGTCTATTCGGCTTTCGCAGAGCCGCGCGAAGCGCCCCAGGCGCTCGCCGGATTGCGCGCGCTGTACGCCGGGGAGGCGCTGCCGAGCCTCGGGAAGTGGCCGATGATCCTGATGACGCTCTGCTGGTACACGTGGCTCGGCGCACTCGACGATGCTTACGCTACGGCGCGGCGCATCGTAAGCGCATTCAAGCAGACCGGAATCATCAACGTCGTCAACCTCGGGCCGCTGTGGATGCCGGAGCTACTCGCTTTCAGACGCGATGAGCGCTTCCAGGGGTTCGTCCGCGACCTCGGTTTCACCGAGTACTGGCGCGGGCGAGGGCCCCCGGAAGGTTGGTTTCTCAAGGGCGAACGTCTGCTGCTGCAGTAGCGGCTGCGGGCACGTGAAGCGGGTGACGGTTAGAGGAAGGACGTTCGCGAAAAAGTCGCCTTCATTAAGGGCGGTGCGAGCGGCCATCGGGCTGGGGATCGCCGGCGCGCTGGTAGATGCCGGAGTGAAAGCCGTGCTCGCCGTGAGAACGAGCTGTACGTCCTTACGCATGGGGAACGGCGAGCCGTTGCGCAGGCGCGGCATGCGGCGCTCATCGCCGCGATGCCCACGAAGCTCGACCCGGCGCTGGTAGCGATGGTCGAGGCGCAGCGTCGGGATCGCTGACCGATTCACCGATGCTGGCACAGCAGGAGGGCTCGTGAGCCAAGCTCAGGAATATCGCGAAACCGACACCTGGTTCTCGCCCGCGCAGCTCGCTGCTCTCGAACGCGCTGCGGGTGCGGACGCGCTGCGCGCCGCCGTGCCGACACGCAATGTCTCGAACGGCGAGTATCTGCCCTTCGCCCAGACACCGGCCCAGTGCGAGGTGGAGGCGCGACTCAGCGCGATCGCGGACGCGGCGGCCGGCTGCCTCGGGCTGTCGCGCCGGCGCTTCCTGTCAGGCGCGGGAGGCATGGCGGCGTCGTTTCTCGCGATGAACGAGGTCTTTGGGCACTTCTTCGACGCCAGCGCGCACGAACTGCTCGAGCCTGCGGCCGCAGCCGAGCGGACACCCTCCGCGGACCTGTTCGTATTCGACGACCAGCTGCACATGGTGCGCGACAGCCAGGGCGCCGCCGGCATGCCGCTGCGTGCCGCATCGCAGGGCGCCGGCGCTGCAAGCACCGCCGCGGGCTTCAAGGCCAACCCCTTCAACCCGAGCGGCTATCCCGACGAGCTCGGCAACCCGTGGTCGGCGTGGAGCGACGCACTTCGCCAGACACCCAACGTCGGAACGGACTTCATGCTCACTTCGCTGGTGAAGGACGTGTACCTCGACAGCAACGTCACGGTGGCGGTGCTGAGCAATGCGCCGCTCGGGCTGTTCCTGCCTCCCGGGGCGAGGCAGCCAATTCCGCCGCGGACCGTCGCCGAATCGCTGTCAGCAGAGATCCTGACCGGCTACCAGACGGCGGCGGTGCGCGATTTCGTGAACCGCATTGCCGGTTCGACGCGCATGTTGGCCCACGGGCAGTTCTACCCAGGCAAGCACAACCTCGAGTTCATGCAGCGCCAGATCGAGGAGTGCCGCCCGGACTCCTGGAAGGGCTACACCGTCGCCTACTCCGCCAAGGACAACAATGACCCGAAACGCGGCATGGCGCGCTGGAGCCTTGACGATGAAGCCATCGCCTACCCGACCTATGAGCTGATCCGCCGCAACCGCGCGCACCTCAAGGATCGACCAGGCTTCTTCAACATCTGCATCCACAAGGGACTGACCACGCTCGGCGATCCGTCCGACCCGGCGAGCGACCAGCCGCCCATGGGTAACCCCAACGACATCCCGAAGGCGGCGCACGACTGGCCCGAATTCAACTTCATCATCTATCACGCCGCCTGGGCGCCGCTATTCTACGGCCAGCAGTCGCTGCGCTCGGTGCGCGAGGGGCGGTTGCTGAACGGCGTGCCGGACGTGCAGTGGATCACGCGCATGGCACAACAGTGCGCGCATCTGCCGAACGTCTACGCCGAGCTCGGCACGACCTTCGCCGCCACCGTGACGACGTTTCCCACCGTGTGCGCCCACATCCTCGGACAGCTTCTCAAGTACTGGGGCCCCGAGCGGATCGTGTTCGGATCCGACTCGCTGTGGTACGGCGCTCCGCAGTGGCAGATCGAGGCGCTGTGGCGCTTTCAGATCCCCGAAGCGATGGCAGCGAAGTACGGCTATCCGCGTCTCGATGAAACCGCGCGCCGCAAGATTCTCGGGCTGAACTCGGCGCGCCTCTACAAGCTTGACACTCGCACGCCGGTGTCGTCGAGCGGCCTCTACAAGCCCGTGCCGCGTGATTTTGACTCGCGGGTGCCCGCGGAACTGCGGGCCACGCTGGCCGACGCACCCGGCTCGCGGCAGGGTACGCAGGCGTTGCAGCCCACGCCGGGCGCGGATCGGCTCGCGCGCTTGCGCAACGACTACCGCGCGGCCGGTGGCGTGCCCGACAACCTGCGGCACGGCTGGGTCGCACGGCGCTAGCCTGCGAGAGGGGAATTCCCCGGATCGAGTCAGGGGCGGAGCATCTCGATCTCGAGAAATCGAAACTCGAAGTCGTTGGCGTTGATGACGTTGTGCGCTACACCCTTCTCGCGAGCGTACGCGACGCCGCTCGTGAGCTGGGCGTCCTTCGTTCCTGCGCCGTCTTCGAGACGCAACACGCCGCTCGTCAAGGGTACGACCACGTAGTCGTAGGCGTGCACGTGATGACCGGTTTCTGCGCCCGGCGCAAAGCGCCACTCCGTGACCTTCACCCACGTGTTCTCGACCCGCAC
>DATIZW010000251.1:0-4530 GCA_035516875.1 Steroidobacteraceae bacterium | reverse complement strand
ATGGACGGAATGTCAGTATGCAGCATAGAGGCCCCCCGCGGGCAGGAAAACGCAGCGCACGGCGCGGGGAGTCCACGGGTCGCGCCACCGCGGCGGAATCGTTTTGCGGCACGAATGGCCGGGGGCTGCGACCTTTTTCCGTCCTGCGGCATCTAAGGGCCGTGAGCCGACTTGCCGACACCGGCGTTCCGGACGAGCTGCTGGCGCGGGCCTGCGCGGGCGATGCAGCAGCGCGGCAGGCTATCTACGGTGTGCTGGCGCCGGCCACCCTGACGCTGATTCGCCGCGTGGTCGGGCAACGCGCGGCTGCCGAGGACATTTTCCAGGACACGATGATGACGCTGTACGAGCGACTGCCGCAGTTCCGCCGCGAGGCGCCGCTCGGAGCGTGGTTGCGGCAGATCGCGATCAGCCACTGTCTCATGCATCTGCGCTCGCCGTGGCGGCGGATGTGTCTGCGCTGGCACCGACGGCGCGCGCCGTGGTGTGGATGTACGAAGTGGAGGGCTACTCGCACGAAGAGATTGCCCGCGAGTTTGGCCGCTCCGTGAGTTTCTCCAAGTCGCAGCTCGCCCGCGCGCACGCGCGGCTGCGCGCGTGGTTCGAGCCGCAGGAAAGCCGCCAGTCATGTACCCTGATCTAGACCCGCACCCGCTGCACGCGCGCTTACTGCGCGAGCTGCCCGGGGAGGCGGCCCAACCGTACGGCTTCGCCGAGTTCGAGCGCCGTAGCCGCGAGCGCGCCTGCGCCGCGCGCTGCACGGTGCCGGCCGGGGCATTCCTTGCGGTCGTCATAGCGGCAGGTGTGCTCGCACTGGCGCTGCGCTTCGCCGCCCCGGCACCGCAGGGGCCTGCGCGACCTGTGGGCGTCGAGGCCGCAGGCCCGGCGTGGCTGGGGCCGGCTGGGGCGGGGGCGGCGGCTGGCACCGAGGTCATGGAACAGTGGCTCGCCACGCTGCCGCGCGAACCGGCGGTGGTGCACGTCGGAACCCGCGCGGCCGTGGCCGGTCTCGAGGACCGCATCGCGCAAGTCGATGACCTGCTGAGCGTCGCACGCGTCGAGCAGGCCAGGCCGGCGCGCCTTGCGGCCCTGCAGCAGGAGCGAACCCGCCTCGTCGGGACGCTGCTGCAGGTCCGCTACGCCGAGACGCTCGTGGACGAATCGCGTTGAGCCCGTCAGTTCGCAGCCCGAAGGAGCAAACGTGTACTGCAATCGCCTGATCCGCTCATGGCCCGCCGTGCTCGCCTACGCAACGCTCGCGGCGACCGTGACCGCTGCCCCAGCGACGGCCGCCGCGCCGCCCGCGGCGAGCGGCACCGCGCACGAAGGCAACAACGCCGATCTCGACGCGCAACTCGAGGCGGCACGCAAGAAGCTCGAGCAGGCGGCCAACGAAGTCGCGCGCCTGTCGGCGCAGCTGAGCACTGCCACCCTCGATCAGTTGATGCCGCTCTTCGGGCCGCCGCGCGCCGTCATCGGTGTCGAGCTCGATCCGGCGGGTACGGGCGCCGGCGCGCGCGTGCGCGAGGTGTCGCCGGGGGGGCCGGCCGCCGAGGCCGGGATCGTTCCGGGCGATGTGATCGTCGCGATCAATGGCACCGCGGTCACCGGCGCGGATCCCACGCGCCAGGTGGTAACCCTCATGCGCGACGTCAAACCCGACACCCACGTGAGTGTGCGGGTGCTGCGTGACGGCAAGCCACGCGAGTACGTGATCACCGCGCGGCCGGGGCCGACGCTGTTTGCGGCGACCGATGACCTGCCTGACATCTTCTACGGCGCGCTTCCCAAGGTGCGCGGCGCATTCATGCTCCACGGTCCGCTCACCGACATGGAGCTGGTAACGCTGACCCCGCGCCTCGGCAGCTACTTCGGCAGCGACAAGGGCGTGCTGGTGGTACGTGCGCCGGCGGATGGGGCGTTGAAGCTTGAGGATGGCGACGTCATTCTCGCCATCGACGGCCGCCAGCCGAGCTCGGGGTCGCACGCGACGCGGATCCTCGGCTCGTATCAGCCGGGGGAGAAGGTCACGTTGCGGATCCTGCGTCAGCACAAGACGCTCGAAATCGAGGCGACGCTGCCCGAGGGGACACGTCCGGCGCACCGCGAGTTGCACGAGGATGGATCGGCGGCGGAAAGGCGGGCGCCACCAGCGCGCACGGTCATCTTCGGCAGCGGTGCGGCGTAGCGCCCGCGACAGCGCGGCGTGGGCGGCGTGTAACATGCGCGCGTGCGCCGCCAGGACTTTTTCTACGATCTGCCGAGCGAGCTGATCGCGCAGACGCCGCCCGCTGCCCGCTCCGCAGGCCGCATGCTGGTGCTCGATGGGGCCACGGGTGCGCGCGCGGATCGCACGGTGCGCGACCTGCCGGCCTGCCTCGCGGCGGGCGATCTGCTGGTGCTCAACGACACGCGCGTCATCGCCGCGCGGCTGCTGGGGAAGAAGCCCTCCGGCGGACGGGTGGAGATTCTGCTCGAGCGGGCACTCGACGGACGCGAGGCGTTAGCGCAGCTCTGTGCGAGCAAACCGGTGCGCGCGGGGCTCGAGGTGAGCACCGCCGGTGGCGCGGTACGCGTGCTCGGACGCGAAGCGGAGCTGTGGCGCATCGCGCTGCCCGCGCCGGCGCTCGAGTTCTTCGAGACGTTCGGCGAGGTGCCGCTGCCACCCTACATTCGCCGCCCGCCTGCACCTTTCGATCGCGAGCGCTACCAGAGCATCTTTGCGCGTGAGCCCGGGGCAGTGGCCGCGCCGACCGCGAGCCTGCACTTCGACGACGCCCTCGCGGAAGCGCTCGGCGCTCGCGGCGTCGCCCGCGCATTCGTCACGCTGCACGTCGGTGCCGGCACCTTCCAGCCGCTACGCGGCGCGGACCTCGCCGCGCACGTGCTGCACGCCGAGCGCGCCTCGGTCGGCAGCGCGACCTGCGAGGCCATCCGCCGGGCGCGTGCCGCCGGAGGCCGCGTGGTCGCGGTGGGCACGACCGTAGTGCGGGCACTCGAGTCCGCGGCGCTCGCGGGTGCAGACCCGGGTGCGGAGCTCGCGCCGGCAGACCCTGGGCGAGCTCCGGCGCTTGCGCCCTGGTCGGGTGAGACGCGGCTGTTCATCACGCCGGGGTTTCGCTTCCAGGTGAGCGATGTGCTGTTGACCAACTTTCACCTGCCCGAGTCGACACTGCTCATGCTGGTGTGCGCATTCGCCGGCCGCGATCAGGTGCTGGCCGCCTACCGCCACGCGGTTGCGGCACGCTACCGCTTCTTCAGCTACGGTGACGCCATGCTGCTCACGCGGAGGTCTGCGTGAATCCTTCCTTCCGCGTGCTTGCGTGCGATGGTGCCGCGCGCGCCGGTGTGCTGCTGACAGCCCACGGCATGGTGGAGACGCCGGCCTTCATGCCGGTGGGCACCTATGGCACCGTGAAGGCGATGACCCCCGAGGAGCTCGAGGATCTCGGGGCACAGATCATCCTCGGCAATACCTTTCACCTCATGCTGCGCCCGGGTGCGCAGATCATCGCGGCCCACGGCGGGCTGCACCGCTTCATGCACTGGCAGCATCCGGTGCTCACCGACTCGGGCGGCTTCCAGGTGTTCAGCCTGCGCAGCCTGCGACGCATCAGCGAGGAGGGCGTGCAGTTTCGCTCGCCGATCGACGGGCGCGAGGTGCGGTTGACGCCCGAGGACTCGATGGACGTGCAGCTGGCACTGCGCTCGGACATCGCGATGGCGCTCGATGACTGCACCGAGCACCCCGCAACTGAGGCCGAGGCGCGCGCTTCCATGGAACGCTCGATGCGCTGGGCGGTGCGCAGCCACGCGCGTTATCACCAGGGGGGAGGGGCCGAGCCGCCGGGCGGCCTGTTCGGCATCGTCCAGGGTGGCATGCACGAGGTACTGCGCCTCGCCTCGCTCGAGGCACTGTTGCGCCTCGACTGGTCAGGGCTCGCCGTGGGGGGGCTCGCGGTCGGGGAGTCCGCGGAGGAGCGGCTGCGCATCCTCGAATCGCTCGTGCCCCACATGCCGGTCGGGCGGCCGCGCTACCTGATGGGTGTCGGCCGGCCCGAAGACATCGTAGCTGGCGTGATGCGGGGTATCGACCTGTTCGATTGCGTCATACCCACCCGCCACGCCCGCAACGGGCATCTGTTCACCTGCGCCGGCGTCATCAATATCCGCAACAGCGCTTTCGCCTGCGATCTGTCGCCCATCGATTCCGCCTGCGACTGTTACACCTGTCGCAACTTCAGCCGCGCCTACCTGCGCCATCTCGACCGCTGCAACGAGATCCTCGGCTCGCGGCTCAACACCATTCATAACCTGCACTTCTACATCGGCCTGATGCGCTCGCTGCGCGCGGCCATCCGTGACGGCAGCCTCGGCGGCTGGGCGGACGGATTCCTCGCTTCCCGGCGCGCTGCCGACGCTGTGGCATAATGCCGCCCTTTTCGCTGCCCGGACCGCACACATGAATGGCTTGATCTCTGACGCCTGGGCGCAGGCCACCCCCGGCGCCGCCGGCGGACAGTTCCAGTT
>DATIZW010000250.1:0-4563 GCA_035516875.1 Steroidobacteraceae bacterium | reverse complement strand
CGGCTATCTCGCCGTTGACTTCGCACGCGAGCTCGAGAGCTTCGGCCGCCTCAACGTGCTGGCGGAATTCTCCAAGCGCCAGATCGACTATTTCCACGGCCTGCCCGCGGCGTTGCGCGGCACCGAGACGGTGCGTAACGGTGCGCTGGCGCTGGTGGCGCACGCTCGAGCGCTGCGCTGGCTCGGCGATCTCAAGGGCGCGGATGCCGATACCACCGAGGCGCTGCAGCTCCTCGAGGGACTGCGCGCCGGGGGCGATCGCTCCGAGTCCACGGCGGTCGCGCTGGGACTCGCCTACCTGGTCAAGGCGCAGGTGCTCGACAACCGTAACGACGCGGGCGGCCCCGAAGCAGCGGCCGAATCCGCGGCGCTGCTGCAGCCGCTCGCCACCTCCCCGCAGCCCTCGGTCGCCGCCCGCCGCGCGTACGTCGAGACGCTGGTGCGGCTCGCGTTCGAGCAGAGCAACGCGAATCAGTTCGACGACGCAGTCCGCTCGGCACACGAGGCGCAGCGCATCGCCGCCGAGCTCGGCGCGCGCGACCTCTCCAACATCGACATGGGTGCCTACTACGCCGAGGCGGGTGCGTGGCTGGTCGGCGCGCTCATCAGCCAGGGTCACAGGGAGGAAGCGCGCCGGGCGGGCGAGGATTCAGTCGCTCTCGCCGACCAGGTGCTCGAGCGCCGTCCGGGGTACCGCCTGGCGCTGCACGCCGAGCAGGTGATCCTCTCGGGGCTGGCGGCGGCGGCGCGCGAGGATCTCAATCCGCTCGGAGCGCTGCGCCCCGCCCTGCGGGGTGAAGAGGTGTCGCTTACGCTGCTCAAACTCGATCCTAACAACGTCATCAGCATGAACAACCTGGGCTCCGCCCGTGGTGACGTCGGTGATTCGCTGTGGGGTGCTGGGCGACTGCACGAGGCGTTAGTCAAGTATCAGCAGCAGAGGCAGGACCTGGCACGGGCGACCACCGGCGGCACGACCTTCTTCCTGGTTTTGACCTATACCTCCTGCGGGCTGGCCTACCGCCAGGCGCAGATCGGCGATACCGCGGCGGCGACCGCGACGCTTGTTTCCCTGGCTCCTTACAGGGCGCAACTGCGCCGCGGTGAGCCGCCAGGCAGCATGGCGGTCGCGATCGTCGATTCCATCGGCACCATCTGCGACGCCGCGGTAGCGTTCGAGCGCGATGACATGGCGGCCGCTAGACGCATCGCCGCCGAGGCGATCGGCCAACTGCAGACCGCGAAACCGGTCGGAGACATCCAGATCTTTCAGACCAACATCAGCCGTTACTTCGGACTGCACATCCTCGGGCGGGCCAGCTACGAGCTCAAGGACTTCACCGCCGCCGAGCACCACGAGCGTGAGGCCCTCAAGTTTCGCCAGGCAGCCGGAGGCGAGGGCGTCGGTGACCGCCGCGACATGGGTGAGGTGTCCACCTGGATTGCGATGACGCTGGCGCGCCAGGGGCGCCTGGCCGAAGCGGCGCAGACCATCGCGCCGGTCGTGAAGTTCCAGCGTGAGCTGGCGGCCCGCAACCACGGCGATCGCTGGCAGCCCCTCGAGCTGGCCGCCGCGCTCTACGCGCAGGCGCTCAGCGAGCCGGACCGCAGTGCGGCTCTGCTGCGCGAGGCGGCAACGCTGCTCGACGCTCTGCCAGCCGAGATCCGCGGCGCCTACGACGCCCGGCAGTGGCGCGGACGGGTTCGCGAGGCGCAATTGGCCGGTGGCCGTCTCCGGACATAATCCGCGGCCGGGCTGGTGTGACCGATAGCCTGGGTATCGCTCGCGATTGCCGCTATGATCTGCCGCCTCGGTATCGGAGTTGCTGCGTCGTGATTCGAGCCTCGCGTCTTCCCGGTCAGTTCCATGCGGGTCGTCGTGTGTTCCTGCGACGTGCGGGCACCGCGGCAGTGCTGCTGCTGCCGCTCGGCGCGGCCTGGGCGGGCGGCCCGCGGCAGCGCTCGCTGTCGTTCGTGCATACCCATACCGGCGAGCGTCTGTCGACGGTGTACTTCGCGGACGGTGAGTACCGGGCGGCCGAGCTCGGGCAGATCGACCGGCTGCTGCGCGATTTCCGCACCGGGGACGTGCATCCGATCGACCCGGGCGTACTCGATATTCTCGCGGATCTGCGCGTGCTCGCCGACCGCGACGAGCCCTACGAGGTGATCAGCGGTTATCGCTCACCGCAGACCAACGCCGCGCTGCGGCGCTGCTCGAACGGCGTGGCCGAGCACAGTCTGCACATCCAGGGCCGGGCGATCGACGTGCGCCTCCCCGGTGTTGCGACCGGCAAGCTGCGTGATCTCGCTCTGGAGATGAGCCGCGGCGGCGTGGGTTTCTACGCAAAGTCGGACTTCGTGCACCTCGACAACGGTCGTATCCGCTGCTGGTAGCGGCTCACCGCAGCGTCAGCGCACCGGCGCCAGACCCAGCTCGCCCTCGAGCTTGTGGTCATAGCCATAAATGTCATTGAAGAACAGGGTCGGTCCTGCTTCGGTGGCGAGCGCCGTGCCGTAGAGAATCAGCACGCTGACCGGCTGCGCCAGATCGACGCGCAGCGTCTTGTCGTCGTTCATCGTCGCCTCGACCTTCTCGAGCGTCCAGTCGCCCGGAGTGCTGCGTAGCACGTGTACGGCGAGCGCTGCCGGCTCACGCACACGAATACAACCGTGGCTGAAGGCGCGTACCGACTCGCTGAAGAGCCGGTGTGCGGGCGTCGAGTGCAGATAGACGTTGTAGGTGTTGGGAAACACGAACTTCACCAGCCCGAGTGCGTTGTCCTCGCCGGGCTGCTGCCGCAGCCGCAGCTTGCCTGCAGCCAGGGCCTCGATATTCGCCGGGGTCGGGGCCACCGGCGGTGAGGAATCCTGCTGACCGTTCACGATCTCCAGGCGCTGCGCCGCCAGGTAGCCTGGATTGGCGCGGATCTTCGGCAGCATCTCATCGCGGGTGATGCTGTAGGGCACGTCCCAGTAAGGCCGAAACACCACGTAGCGCATATCTGCTTCGAATACCGGCGTCTGCATGCGCGGGTAGCTGCGCCCGACGATCACGTCCATTTGCAGGATGTCGGCCGCGCGGTCTTCGGTGGTGCGAAAGGCGAACAAGCGGAACTGCGGAATGTTGACGATGATCGGCGGCGTTTGAAATGGCGCCAGCCAGCGCCAGCGCTCGAGCGTCAGATCGATCTGGCGCACGCGTCGCGTGAGGGGCGTGGTGAGCGCCGCGAACGTCGCCTTGCCGATCGCGCCATCGGCGGTGAGTCCGTGGCGCTGCTGAAAAGCGCGTACCCCGGAGCTCAGCTGCGCGTCGAAGGTCGGTGGTAACGCTGACAGCACGCCGCCACCGGGTGGCAGGTCACCGAGCGCGACGAGCAGGTGGCGCAGCTGCGGCGCACCCGCGTAGCCGTCGCCGGGTCTGAGGGTGCCCGGCGCGGGCGGCAGTCTCGTCAGTTCCGGGTGCTGCCGCGCGAGGCTCGAGTAACGCGCCAGGGCGTCTCTGAGCAGCTTGTAGTGACGAAATTGGGGCTCAACCCGCTCGAGCACTGCGCTCACGTCGGAGGCGCGCGCGAGGGCGTCGAGTGCCGCGGCCAGATCGAGCGGCTCGTGCTCGGCCTGCAGCTTGAACCCCGCCGCGGCCGGGTCCACGCGGCCGTAGTGCAGGTCACTCATGAAGCGCAGCGCCGCCGCCGTCACCGCGACGTCGAACCGCGCCGGGCCCCGCGCATCGGCCGCACTCATCCCCGCCGTTGCTTCGGCGGTCGCGAAGCCCGGCACCGTGGTGTAGTCCTCGACCCGCAGCCCGTAGGCGTCGGCGCGCTCGAGCTCGTGCAGCAGCGCTCCACCCTGCGGCGTGAGGCGCCCCTCGCGACTCCACAGCGGCATGTCCGCCCGGTTGGCATACACGGTGCGCAGCGCCTGCGCGGCACCGTGCTGGCGCGCCCGACCGCGAATGAGCGAGCCGTCGGCGGCGAGCGCGGCTGCTATCTGGGTCTGCACCGCATCGGCAGACGGTGCGCCGACAGCGAACGAGCCGCTGGCGGCGAGCGCCGCTGCCAGCATTGTCGCAACGCCGCGGCACTGCCGCGGCGGCCCTCGCTGGTTGCGGTAGGAAGCCATTACACGCGCCCCCGAGCGCAGGCAGGCCGCGGTGCTCACTTCGCACTGCGCACGCGCGCAATCCACTCGTCGACCAACTGCTCGAGGAGCGTGAGCGGCATCGCGCCGTTCTCGAGTACTACGGCGTGAAACTCCTTGAGGTCGAACCGGGCACCGAGCGCCGCGCGGGCCTTCTCCCGCAGCTCGAGGATCTTGAGCTCGCCCACCTTGTAGGCGCACGCCTGGCCGGGCAGCGCCATGTAGCGCTCGACTTCGGAGACGACGTCGCCCGGCGCCATGCCGGTCGTGCTGACCATGTAGTCGATGGCCTGCTCGCGCGACCAGCCCTTGGCGTGAAGCCCGGTGTCGACGACGAGGCGTGTCGCGCGCATCAGCTCCTCCTGCAACCGTCCGAGGTTCCCATAAGGGTCGTCCTTGTACATGCCAATCTCCGCGGCGAAC
>DATIZW010000249.1:0-4418 GCA_035516875.1 Steroidobacteraceae bacterium | reverse complement strand
ACCGCGCCGCCAGCGCACCGCGAGCCCAGATCGGGAAGCGCCCACTCGAGCAGTGCCGGTGGCGAGCGGGCGGCGAGGACCAGCCGGCCGCCGGCATCCTCGAGCTCCCGCAGCAGCGCAAAGATCGCGCGCTCCCACTCGACCTGCCCGACGATGCGATCGACCTCGTCGAGACACAGACACTCGAGCTGCGGCAGGCCATCGAGAACTCCGAGCCCGAGTGGGGCGACCGCGCCGAGCGGCACGTAGCCGGCGCGCGCGCGCTCAGCGGAGGCAGCGCATACCGCCTGCAACAGGTGGGTCTTGCCGCAGCCGGAAGGCCCGCAAAGCCAGGTGAGGCCGCTACCCATGCCGAGCGCCACCTGCTTGAGGTGCTCGATCGCCTGGGCGTTGCGCGCCGGGAGATAACTCGCAAACAGCGCGCGGTCCGGCAGGCGCAGGCCTAAGGGTATCTGTCGCATCGCGCGCCGCCCCTCAGGCCGGGCGCACCGGCAGCGTCCAGGCACGCCGCGTGAAGGTGAGGACGTAATGCACTCCGGAGCTCACCGTGGTCGCAAGCACCAGCAGCGAGCCGGCACCGAGCAGTGCGGGTGGCGGCAAGCCGAACGCGGCATGCAGCAGGACCAGCATCATGAAGATGAGCTGCGCGCCGGTGTTCACCTTGCTGAGCACCGTCGGCCGCCCGTGCAGCGGCCCGAACCAGAGCCGATAGATCAGTGCGCCGAGCCCGATCATCACAGCGCGCGCCACCACCGCGGCGGTGAGCCACCAGGGAATGAGACCGAGCCAGCCGCCCTCGACGAAAACGCACATGAGCAGCAGCTTGTCGGCGGCCGGATCGAGGACCTTGCCGAGCGCGGAGGTCCAGTCGAAGCGCTTGGCGAGATAGCCGTCGAGGCCGTCGGAGAGTGCCGCGGCGATGAACAGGCTGAGAGCGGCGAGATGATGGCCAGCGTGCATCGCGGTAAGGATCGGCCAGATCAGCAACAGACGGATCAGGCAGATGAGGTTGGGCAGGTGATGCACGAGACGGCGGGCGGCAGTGCTGTCAGCCCTGGGGTTGATAGCGGTACAGCAGTTGCGTGCCGGAGCCGCCCGCGCGCACCAGGCGCGGCGTGGCGGCAAGCTCCTGCTGCAGCCCGGTGGCGCCGCCGCGGGCAGTGACATCGAAGATAACGCTGCCGGCGTCCGCCGCGGCGATGTTGGCGCGCCGCACTCCCGGCACGCTCTCGAGCAGCCGCTCGATGGCCGCGTAGGCGGCGAGCGAGTTGACACCATCGATCTCGACGCGCGCCTCGCCGTCGGCCTGCGCGAGCGATGTGCCCTGCTGCGGCACCAGCAGGTCCACGGTGTGCTCGATGCCGTCGGCGAGCGATCCATTCCAGCTGGCACTCAGCGCGTGCGTGTACAGGCTCCACTGCAATTGAGTCTCGGGGCCTGCGTCCTCACCGCGCCCGAGGAGAATCTGGTCGCCGCCGTAGCGCTGCGCGGCCTGCAGCAGCGCGTCGGCACCGAGCGGATTGCCGGCGGCATCGACCGCGGCAAGCGGAATCAAGCTGATCGGTAGCCCGCGTGCGGCGGCGACCCGCTCGAGCTCGACGCGCGCGGCGTCCTGCGCGGCGCGCTGGCGCGGTGGATCGAGCACCACCAGCGTGAAGGGACGGTCGCGCGGCCAGACGCTGCGCCCGGCGGCGCTGATCGCTTGCTCGACGGCCGCCGCATCGAACACCACCTGCGACTCGCCGCGCGGACCGGTGGCGTAGGTCTTGACGTAGCGGGGCGCATCGGCGATCAGGCTGGCAAGCGCCGGGTCGTCGGCCGCTTCGCGCCGCCCGGTCGCGCGCACCAGCGCCTCCCGCATCGCGCCCTGCACGGCCGCCGGCGACTGACCTTCGATATCGACTTCGTAGACGCGCACCGGACGACCCGCCCGGCACGGCAGCGCGCAACACATCAGGCACAGCAGCATGAGCAGGCCGCGCAGCTGCGCGGCGGTTGAGTTTGAGCGCGCTCGGGACATGGTCTGGATCGCACGCGCAACGGCGTGCAGCGGCGCGTACAATAGCATACGCGCCTGCCGTGCACGGCAGCGCGCTGCCGGCGCGCGCAAGATCCATGACAAATGGCCAAGGCATCACCTATCGCGATGCCGGCGTCGACATCGACGCCGGCGATGAGCTCGTCGAACGCATAAAGCCCCTGGTACAGCGCGCGCAGCGCCGCGAAGTGCTGGCGGGCATCGGCGGCTTCGGTGCGCTCATCGAGCTGCCGTCGGGCTACCGCCGCCCGGTGCTGGTCGCGGGCACCGACGGTGTCGGCACGAAGCTGCGCCTGGCGATCGACACGGCTCGCCACGACACCATCGGCATCGACCTGGTCGCCATGTGCGCCAACGACGTCGTGGTCCAGGGCGCAGAGCCCTTGTTCTTTCTCGACTACTACGCCACCGGCAAGTTGCAGGTGGCGGTGGCCGAGGCGGTGGTGCGTGGCATCGTCGAGGGTTGCGCCCAGGCGGGCGCGGCGCTCGTCGGTGGCGAGACCGCCGAGATGCCGGGGATGTATCGCGACGCCGACTACGATCTCGCGGGCTTCTGCGTCGGGGTCGTCGAGAAGGATGCGATCATCGACGGACGCGCGGTCGGGCGTGGCGATGCCATCATCGGCCTGCGCTCCTCGGGGCCACATTCCAACGGCTACTCGCTCATCCGCCGGCTGATCGAAGTCGACGGCGCGACGCCGGCGACCGTGCTCGAGGGCTGCAACCTGTTCGATCGGCTGCTCGCTCCCACCCGCATCTACGTCAAGCCGCTGCTCGCGCTGATCCGGGCGATGCCGGTGCACGCGCTCGCGCACATCACCGGCGGGGGCCTGACCGACAACATTCCGCGCGTGCTGCCCACGGGGCTCGAGGCGGTCCTCGAGCGCGCCCGCTGGCCCGTGGACCCGGTGTTCACCTGGCTGCAGCGCACCGCGGGCCTCGACTCGGCGGAGATGTACCGGACCTTCAACTGTGGCATCGGCATGATCGTGATCCTGCCGGCGACGCGGGCGGCCGCCGCGGTCGAGTTTCTCGGCGCGCGCGGCGAGAGCGCTCACATCATCGGCGAGGTGCGTGCCGGCGAGCGCGGCGTGTTCATCCACGAATGAGCGCCAGCACGCCGCTCAGGCTCGCCATCCTCATTTCCGGGCGCGGTTCCAACATGAGCGCCATCGTGCGCGCCTGCCGGGCGGGAATGATTGCCGCCCGGCCGGCGGTGGTGATCTCCGATCGCGCGGGCGCCGCCGGCCTCGGCCACGCGCGCGAGCTCGGCGTGGACACCGTGGTGCTCGCGAGCGCCCCCCGTGACGCTCAGAGCCTCGAGCACTCACTCGGCGAGGTGCTCGAGGCACACGGCGCGCAGCTCATCGCCCTGGCCGGATTCATGCGCGTACTGCCGGACGCCTTGGTCGCCCGCTACCTCGGGCGCATGCTGAACGTCCACCCCTCGCTTTTGCCGGCCTACCGCGGACTGCACACTCATCGGCGGGTGCTGGCCGCGGGCGACAGCGAGCACGGCGCGAGCGTGCACTTCGTGACCGTCGAGCTCGACAGCGGACCCGTGGTGCTGCGGTCGCGGGTCGCCGTGCTGCCGGGCGACAGCGAGGCAACGCTCGCGGCACGCGTTCTTGCCACCGAGCACGTCATCTATCCGCGGGCGCTCGGCTGGTTCGCCGAACGTCGCCTGACGTGGCAGGATGGAGCGGCGTGGCTTGACGGGCGACGGCTCGCTGCGCCCGTGGTGGAGGATTTCCGTGCGTCAGTTGTTTGATGAGGCCGGGGGCGGTCGCGGGCGGCTCGCCGTCGTGGCCGCGGTGCTGCTCGGTGGCACGGCCGCTGCGGCCGCGGACGAACTCAAGCCCTACACGGCCACCTACAACGGTATCTGGCACGGCATGACGGTCGCGAGGTCTACGTTGAAGCTCGAGCAGACCGGCGACACCTGGACCTTCAGCTCCCGCAGCGAGCCGCGCGGCATCGGCAGGATGGCATCCGGGGTCTTTCCGCCGCTGCAGGTGAGCGTGGTGCGTGTGACTGACAAGGGCGTGCTGCCGCAGAGCTTCAAGTCAAGCGGCGGCGATGCCGGCAAGAGCGTCGAGCTCAACTACGACTGGCAGACGCACAAGGTCACGGGCAGCTACGAGGGGACCCTGGTCGACCTGCCCCTCACCCCTCGCGTACAGGACGATGGCTCGGTGCAGCTCGGCCTCATGGTCGAGCTTCTCCAAGGACATACCCCGCCGAACGTGCAGCTCATCGACAAGAACAGCGTGCGCGAGTACCAGTTCACCCGCGACGGCGAGGCAACCATCAAGACCCCGATGGGCGATATGCACACCGTGATCTTCAAATCGCAGAAAAAATATTCGCCGCGCATCAC
>DATIZW010000248.1:0-10631 GCA_035516875.1 Steroidobacteraceae bacterium | reverse complement strand
CCGCGCGAGCTCGACCGGCGCGAGCTTGCGGCGTTCGTGCTGACCACCATGGAGGGCGCCGTCATGCAGGCGCGCACCTTCCGCGACGTGGCGTATTTCGATGTGGCGGTGCGCCAGCTGCGCGCCTATTTCGATCGACTGTTGCGCGAGGCGCCGCCGCGCCGGGCGGCGCGAGCGCGCAGCGCCCTGAAGCGGAGGGAGCGACGATGAGAAACACGCGAATGACGGCAAGAGCTCGGGCCTGGTACGTTGCGCGAGCGGCGCTGCTGCCCGGGCTGGCAGCGATCGAGGTGGCATGGGTCGAGCTGGCATGGGTCGGGCTGGCATGGCTCGCGCTGGCCGGGTACACGGGGGCGGCACGCGCCGCAGCCCCTGCGCCGGGCTATGGGGCGCTCGCCTTCCTGGTCGGTCATTGCTGGCGGGGAGTCTTCCTCGAGGGCAAAGCGACCGACGAGCACTGCTTCAGCTGGATCTACGGGGGCAAGTTCGTGCGCGACGAGCATGTCGTGCGCCGCTCCGGTGAGGCGGACGCCTTCGGCGAGTCCATCTACGTGTGGAATGCCGCGTCGGGTCAGCTCGAGTACCTCTATATCGAAAGCGCCGGCGGCTTCAGCCGCGGCACGGTCAGCGGTGAAAACGACGCGCTGGTGTTTCCGCCGACAACCTACACGGAGAAAGGTCAGACGCAGATCTATCGCAGCCGCTGGCAGCGCTCCGGGGACAGCGCCTACGACGTCATGACCGAATTTCAGGTCGACGGCCGCTGGGTACCCGGCTTCGGCGTGCACATGAAGGTGGTGACCGACTGAGGCGCGCGCGCGGCGCGCGCGGCGCCACGCTGCGCCTTCAGGAGACGGCGGCGCGCGCCCGCCGGCCGCGCCCCGCGGTGCCCCGCGCGTCGTCGCCCGGACCGCGCCACACCGGGCGGCGCACCAGGGTGCTCTTGCCAAAGAGCGATTCGATGAGATCGACCGCGAGTACCGCGGTGCGGTTACGCAGATCGAAAGCCGGATTGAGCTCGACCACGTCGAGCGAGGCGAGACGGCGGGTGTCGGCGATCATCTCCATGCACAGCTGCGCCTCGCGGTAGGTGGGGCCGCCCGGCACCTGCGTGCCGACGCCCGGGGCGATCTCCGGCTCGAGAAAATCGACGTCGAAGCTCACGTGCAGGTGCGTGTCGCCGTCGAGCCCGGCGAGCGCCTGCTCCATGGTGACGCGCATCCCCATCTCATCGATGTGCCGCATGTCGAACACGTCGAGTCCCTGCTCGTGCACGAAGCGCCGCTCGCCCTCGTCCACGCTGCGGACACCGACCTGGCGCACCCAGGCCGGCTCGATGGCGGGCGTGCGCCCGCCCATGCCGGTCAGCTCGGGAGGCCCGAAGCCGCACAGGCAGGCGAGCGGCATGCCGTGCACGTTGCCGCTCGGTGAGAGCTCGCGGGTGTTGAAATCTGCATGCGCGTCGAGCCACAACAGGCGCAATTTCTTTCCCTGCTCGCGGCAGTGACGCGCCACGGCGCTGATCGAGCCGACGCTCAGGCAGTGATCACCGCCGAGCAGTATAGGCAGGCGTCCCTCGCGCAGCTGGCCGTACACGCTCTCGTGCACCAGCTCGCTCCAGCGCGCCACTTCGGGCAGGTGGCGATAACCCTCGCGCGGCGGCTGCCATGGATTACCCGGACCGGCGAGGTTGCCGAGATCGCGGACCTCGAGCTCGCGCGCCGCGAGCGCCGCAGCCAGCCCCGCGACGCGCAGCGCCTCCGGCCCCATCGACGCGCCGCGATCCGCCGCGCCCACGTCGGTGGGCGCACCGATCAGTGTTGCCAGGCGCAGGGCGCTCACGCCGGCAGCTCCGCGACGGCGGCGGCCGGCGTCGGGCTCGGCGCGAGCAGTGCGAACAGGTCCTTCGGGTCCTCGAGGTCCGGCAACAGATCGATCTGCGTCTGCGTGCCGCGCTCTTCGTGATGGATACGCAACAGGTAACGCAGTGACGAGAAATCCTCGAGCGCAAATCCGACCGAGTCGAAGATGGTGACCTCACGGTCGCTGCTGCGGCCAGGGGCGCGCCCCGCAAGCACCTCGGCCAGCTCGGTCACGGGAAACGCCGGATCGAGCTGCTGTATCTCGCCCTCGATGCGCGACTGCGGCTCGAACTCCACCACGATGCGGGCATCGCCCCGCCGCAGAATCTCCGGGTGCAGCTCGGTCTTGCCGGGGCAGTCGCCGCCGACTGCGTTGAGGTGCATGCCCGGCACGACGAGCTCCGGGGCGATGATGGTGGCGTTGCGCTTGTCGGCGGTCGCGGTGGTGATGATATCCGCACCCGCGACGGCCGCGGCGCTCGAGGTGCAGCGCCTCACGACGAGCCCCGGCAGGCACAGCCGCGCGAGGTTGCGCTCGAGCTTCGCCGTCGCACCCGCATCGGTGTCGTACAGCCGAACCTCGCGGATGCCGAGCATGTGGTGGAACGCTATGGTCTGGAATTCGCTCTGCGCGCCATTACCGATCAGCGCCATCACCCGGCTACCGGGGCATGCCATGCGGCGGGCCGCAAGCGCCGAGGTCGCCGCGGTTCGCAACGCCGTCGTCAGCGTGAGCTCCGAGAGCAGCAGCGGGTAGCCGGTTTGCACGTCGGAGAGCACGCCGAACGCGGTCACGGTGAGCAGTCCCACCGCGGTGTTGCGTGGATGACCGTTCACATACTTGAACGCGTACAACCGGCCGTCGGAGGCCGGCATCAGCTCGATCACACCGACGCTCGAATGCGTGGCATGGCGGGGCGACTTCTCGAAGGCCTCCCAGCGCAGAAAATCCGCCTCGATCTCGCCCGCGAGCTCCTCGATGAAGCGCGCCGCGCCGCGGCGCTGCACGAGCTGCTGGATGCGCTCGATGCCAATAAAGTCGACCATGGCAGCCTCTTTGCGGAAATGAAGCGGGCGCAAAGTCGCCCGGGCTCCTGCTCGCATCGTGGGCTGTGGCGCGGCCAAAAAATAGCCAGAAGTCTGATCAAACTTACATGACTATTGATCATTTCGACAGACTCATCTATCGTTTTGACCATGAATCCAGCGCCAATTTCACTTAATCAGGACCCCGGGCGCGCCTATAGGCGGGCCGCTCGTGGATGACACCGACCGCCAGCTGATTGCGCTGCTGCGCAACGACGCCCGTGCTTCGGTGGCCGCGCTCGCCAAGGCGCTTGGTGTCGCCCGCGGCACCGTGCAGAACCGCATGCGACGCCTCACCCGCGAGGGCGTGATCGTCGGGTACACGGTGCGGCTGAAGCCGGATGTCGACGAGCAGCGCATGCGCGCGTTCATGACGGTGGCTGTCGAGGGCAACCAGGTGGACGCGGTGATCCGGGCGCTGCGGGGTGAGCCGGCCGTGGCGGCGCTCTACAGCACCAACGGCCGCTGGGACATCGTCGCGGAGCTGCGCGCCGACAGTCTCGAAGGATTCGACCGCGTCCTGGCCCGCATTCGACTGATTGAAGGCATCTCGCAGACCGAAACCAGCCTGCTGCTGTCGACCTTCAAGTTCTGAAGCGTGCGGCGCCGCCCTCACCCGACCTCGGCGAGCGCGCGGTCGGGCTTACGGACCTCCGCGCGGCTCCTTGGGCAACCCGAGCGCGCGCTCGGCAATGATATTGCGCTGGATCTGGTTGGTGCCGCCGTAGATGGTGTCCGCACGTGAGCTCAGGAATATGCGCGGCAGCAGCTCCCACTGGTAGGGGTCGGCGGCGGCGATCTCGCCGCGGGGTCCGAGCACGTCGAGCGCCAGCACGCCGAGCTTCTTGCGCCAGCTCGCCCAGAAGATCTTGTACGTGTAGGCCTCGTTCGAGAGCCGCCCGGCTTCGGCCGCAGACAGCATGCGCAGCGCGCTGTAGCGCATGAGCTTGAGGCCGATATGGGCGTGTGCCAGGCGCTGGCGGATGTCCGGGTCGTTGATGAGCCCGCTCGCCTCGGCGGCGGTAACAATGGCCTGCAGCTCGTTTCTGAAGTTCATCTGCTGCGCGAGGGTCGACACCCCGCGCTCGAACGACAGCGTGCCCATGGCCACTTTCCAGCCCTCGCCGGCGGCGCCGACGATGTTGGTTGCGGCGGTGCGCGCGTCGGCAAAAAACGTCTCGTTGAATTCCGCCGCGCCGGTGAGCTGGCGGATGGGCCGGACGGTGACGCCAGGCTGGTGCATCGGCACCAGCAGGTAAGAAAGGCCGCGGTGACCGCGCGAGCCGTCCTCGGAACGACACACGACGAATGCCCAGTCGGCAAAGTGGGCGAACGAGGTCCAGACCTTCTGCCCGTTGATCACCCACTCGGCTCCGTTCGCACTCTCACGCAGCTCGGCGCGGGTACGCACGTTGGCCAGATCCGAGCCCGCATTCGGCTCGCTGTAGCCCTGGCACCAGAACTCCTCACCCCGGGCGATCGGCGGCAGGAAGCGCTGCTTCTGCGCCGCGGTGCCGAAGGTGAGGATGGTCGGCCCGGCGAGCTCGATGCCCATGTGGCCGAGGCGCCCCGGGGCACCCGAGCGTGCATACTCCTCGGCGAAGATGACCTGCTCGGCGAGCGAGGCGTTGCGGCCACCGTACTCCTCGGGCCAGCCGATGCAGCTCCAGCGCGCGGCCCCGAGCGCCCGCTCCCACTCCTTGCGCCGCTCGAGCATCGCGCTCGCCGAGCTGACGCCGCGGATGTCACGGAACGGACCGGAGAGCTGCGCCTCGAGCCAGCTGGCCGCTGCGTCGCGGAAGCGCTCCTCGTCGCGGGTAAATCCCAACTGCATAGACGAACCTCGTTGTCAGAGACGCTCAGGACACCGGCCCGGCTCAGAACACCGGCGTCGCGGCAGCGCCGGAGGCGATGAGCCGCATGAGCCGCTCGCGCTGCCAGGCGGGACTGCCGAGCAGCGTCGCCGTGGCGCGCGCGCGCTTGAAGTACAGGTGCACCTCGTGCTCCCAGGTGAAGCCGACGCCGCCGTGGATCTGGATAGCGTTGGCGGCGCAGTCAAAGAAGGCGTCGCAGCAGTAGCTCTTGGCGATGGCCGCCGCCTCGGCCAGCTCTTCACTGCCCCCCTCCGCGACGCACGCGGCGTACCAGGCGGCCGACTTCGCGGCCTCCACCGCGATCATCATGTCCGCGAGCCGGTGCTTGATCGCCTGAAAGCTGCCGATCGCCCGCCCGAACTGGATGCGCTGCTTCGCGTACTCGGTGGTGATCTCGAGCACGTGCTCGGCGCCGCCGAGCGCCTCCGAGGCGAGCGCGATGCGGGCCCGGTCGAGCGCCCGGTGCACCGCTGCGGCCGCAGTGCCCGGCTCGCCGAGGAGCTGCGTCCGCTCGAGCCGTACCCCGGCAAACTGCACCCGCGACATCGGCCGCGTGAGATCGAGCATCACGTGCGGGTAGACCGCGACGCCGGCGCTCGTAGCCGGTATGAGCGCAACGCTGACGCCGGCATCGCCGCTCGAGCCGGGCGAGCGCGCCAACACCAGCAGCAGATCGGCGGCGTCGCCGTGGATTACGAAGTCGCTGACGCCGTTCAGGGTGAAAGCATCGCCTGCTGCGGCGAGCTCGACGCTGAGGCCGGCACACGGTGGACGTCCGTCGGTGCCGCTCAACGCGCAGCCGATGCGCACCTCGCCGGAGGCGATGCGCCGCAGCAGCGTCTGGCGCTGCGCGCCGGCGGCAGCGGCGTCGATGAGCGGCGCGGCGAGCGCCACGGTGGCGAAGAACGGCGATGCCACGAGCCGCCGGCCCTGCTCTTCCTGGAGGATGCACAGCTCCACCCAGCCAAGTCCCATGCCACCGCAGTCTTGCGGTATCGCCAGCCCGGTCCAGCCGAGCTCCCCGGACATCCGTCGCCACAGTCCCTCGTCGTAGCCACAGGGCGCAGCGAGCGCGGCACGTACCTGCGCCGGGCTCGCCTGCGCGGTCAGGAAGGCGCGCGCGCTCTCGCGAATGAGCTGTTGATCCTCGCTGTGCGCGAACTGCATGGCCAGGCCCCCGGCAACTCTCAACGACGCCCTTCAGTACCAGTGATCCTCGAGACCTTCCCAGATGTCGAGCTTGGCGACGCCACGATCGGCGCTGAAGTTGCCGAAGCGGCCGCCGTGAAACGCGAGCGGGGTGCCCGGCGCTCGCGCGATACCGAGCACCTCACCCACAATGATCAGGTGATCGCCGCCTCCGTGCACCGCGTGCACCTTGCAGTCGAAGCGGCACAGCACGTCGGCGAGCTGCGGCGGGTGTGACTTGCTGCGCCAGTGGCGCTCGATGTCGGTCTTCTCGTGCGCACGGCGCGCGAAATGCAGCGCCAGCTCGTGCTGATGGTGCGAGAGAATGTGCACGGCGAAAGGGGCGCCGTGCGTGAACGCCGGCACGCCGCTGCTGGCGTTCGCCAGGCACCACAGCACCAACGGCGGCTCGAGCGACACCGAGGTGAAGGAGTTTGCCGTTACGCCCACCGGCTCGCCGTCGGGCCGAACCGCGGTCACCACCGTGACGCCGGTCGCGAACAGCCCGAACGCGTCGCGCAGATCACGCTGTGTGTACGAAGTGCTCAAAGCCCCGCCTCCCATCCGCTGCGCGGCCTGCCGGATCTTCTCATAGCCGCCCGCCGGGCAGAACTGATCCCCGGATGGGCGAGAATTTCCGCCGCCCGCGCGTGCCAGCGCTACACTGCACCCGATGTAGCGCGGTGCGTGAAAACCGTCGGCGCTGAGGAGACCTGCTCGAGGAGCTCGCCCTCAACATGTCGCGGGCGTGAAGACGGACGTACGCCACCGTGGCACCGGGAGCTTGCCTTGTCACTCGATCCGCAGCTCGAAACCTTCCTCAAGTCGCCGTGGGCGCAGCTGCTGTCGGTCGAGCATCTCACCGCCACGATGCTGCGCACGATGGTGAAGGAGCACCCGCTGCCGGTGCTCGCCCCGGCCATCCACGCAACGCGCGACCTCGCGGTGCCGGGCGCGCAGGGCGCGATCCGCGCGCGGCTCTACCGCCCCTCGGCGGCGCACCGCCTGCCGCTGATCGTCTACTTTCACGGTGGCGGATTCGTCATCTGCAACATCGACGTCTACGACGACCTGTGCCGGCAGCTCGCCAACTACTCCGGATGCGCGGTGGTCTCGGTGGAATATCGCCTGGCCCCCGAAGCGCCGTTCCCGGGCCCCCTGCAAGACTGCTACAGCGCGCTCCATTACCTCGCGCAGCAGGGCGAGAGCCTCGACATCGATGCGACGCGGCTCGCCGTGGCCGGCGACAGCGCCGGCGCCAATCTCGCCACGACCGCGGCGCAACTCGCGCGCGATCGCCACGGACCCGCGCTGCGTTACCAGGCGCTCATCTATCCGGCGCTCGATCCGGCATGTGACAGCGCGTCGATGCGCGCACTCGCGGAAGGGTTTCTGCTGTCGCGCGAGATCATGCGTTGGTACTGGGGCTGCTACCTCGCCGCGCCCGCGGATGCCGCCAACCCTCTGGCGGCGCCGCTGCGGGCCAACGTCGCCGGTCTGCCGCCGGCCACGGTGATCACCGCCGAGTTCGATCCGCTGCGGGACGAGGGTGAGGCGTACGTCGATCGGCTGCGCGCTGCGGGGGTCGCGGTGGTCGGCCGCCGCTACCTCGGGATGATCCACGGCTTCGCCAGCCTGCCGCACGTGACGACGGTGGCGAACCACGCGCTCGCCGATGTCGCCGCCGATCTACGCGCCGCGCTCACGGCCTGAAGTCTTTGCGAGCGGGCGCGGCGAGCTCAGCACGCGCGCCGGCGGGCAAGCGCGCAGGCGGCGCCGAGCAGCGTCAGCCAGTCGAGTGTGCCACCACCCCCGCCGCTGCCGGGCGGTGGGGTGACCGTGAGTTTTGCCGATGCCGTGGCCGAGTTATCCGCCGCGGAAAGCGCCGTCACCGTGACGACGCCGGTCGCCGGCATGCTGGCCGGCGCAGTGTAGACACCGGTGCTCGAGATGGTACCGACGGTCGCGTTGCCGCCGTCGATGCCGTTGACCTGCCATACGATACCGGTGTCGCTCGTGTTGGCGAGTGTTGCGGCGAAGGACTGTGTGCCACCGCCTGCCGGCACCGCGGCACTCGCGGGACAGAGCGCCACCTCGACCGGCGGCGGTGTGACCGAGCAGGCCGCCTGGCCGGCGGTTGCCGGCGCCGTCGTGGCGACCCCCGTCGGGCTGATGATGACCCGTGCCGTGTCCTCCCGGCCGGCATCGTCGGTGACGGTCAACGCGACGGTGGCGAGTCCGCAGGCTGGCAGCGTCACGGACGCCGTGGATGTGTTGGCATTCTGAATGCTGAGGTCGAGTCCACCCGCGTTGCTCCAGGCGAACGTGCTGAGCGTGTGGCTCGGGGCGGCGGCGCTGCCCGTGGCCTTCAGCTGCACCACCTGTCCCGACGAGACCGAGGCGGGAACGGACACCGCTGCGATCGGGCGTAACGCCGCGGCGAGCGCCCCCGGAGCGTTCGCCATACCTGCGCCGCAGGTCTGGCCATCGTTGGTGCAGATGCACTCGCCGGTGCTCGCCGCGGCATTGGGACACTGCGGCGGCTGCGCGGTCTCGCCTACCGAGCTCTGTGGGTAAGGCAGCGCGCCCTCCTTGAGGCGCGCGATCAGCTGACAGGAATTGAGCTTGGGGTTCACGGTCCGCAGCAGCGCGCCGATCCCCGCCACCTGTGGCGCGGCGAAACTGGTACCGAGGTTGTAGGTACGGTACTGGTTCGTGCCGATCGGGCAGTTGGCGTAGCTACCGGTCGACTGATCGCAATAGTACTGGCCGGTGTAGTCGTTGACCCCCGGGCCCTGCGCGCCGAGATTGGTCGTGGTGATGAGACTGTCGATGCACGGCGCGGTATTGCTCGGCGTGTTGATGCAGTTGCCGGCCGGGGCACCGAGCGCCGCCTGGGGACCGAGGCTGCTGTAGCCGACCTTGGTGCCGGCCTGGCGCAGCCCGACCACCGCGGCAACGCCGGCGCAGTTCGCCGGGGTGTCGATCGGGCCGCTCTCGTTTCCGGCCGAGGCGACGATGAGCACGCCTCTCGCCGCGATCTCATCGACGGCGTCCTGGTAGCTCTGCGGGCAGGCACCGCTGCCACCGAGACTCAGGTTGATGACGTTGGCGGGGCTGGTGTTTGCCGGAGCGCCGCTCACCGCTATGCCCGCGGCCCAGAGCATTCCGGAGATGATGTCCGAGTCCAGACCGCCACAGACGCCGACCGCGCGCACCGGCAGCAGCTTCGGGCCCCAGGTCGTGCCGGCGATCCCCAGGTTGTTGTTGCTGAGCGCAGCGAGGATTCCCGCGACGCGCGTGCCGTGCCAGGAGCTGACCGATGTGAGGGTGATGCCGGCATTGACGCACTCCGGAGTGCTCAGATCCGCCTGCGTGACCCAGTCGCCCGGATCCGAGGCATCGGGCCCCGGGCAGCTCGAGTTGTTGGCGATGACCTTATCGGAGATGAAGCAGTATCCCGGCAGCAGACGGCCACCGGAGCTGGCAGTGAGCAGATCGGGATGATCGAATCGCACGCCGGTGTCGATGTCGGCAATCACGAGGCCGGTCGAGCCGGTGCTCGTGCTCCAGGCGGTCTGCGCATCAATCGCGCTCGGCATGGCAGCCGAGGGCGGCATGAGGTACCACTGCTCGCTGTAGAGCGAGTCGTTCGGCACGCTGTGCACGAAGCGGTACTGGTCGAGCTCGGCGTACTGCACCTGAGGGTCGGCGCGCAGCCGCGCGAGCATCTCCTGCGCCGATTCGCCGCCGGCGCCACCGACATGCATGACATGGATGTCGTCGGTGATCGAGCGGTATCTCTCGAGGCTGAGTCCGGTGCGCGCGGCGAGGGCGTCGAGGCGCGCAGCGGTGCCGCTCTCGCCCACGAGCGGCGCAGCGGCGTTCACCGCGGCGACTCCCGGCGCAGCGCCCGCCGCGCGCAGTTTCACGATGAGCTGCTGGCTGCCGATGCCCGGAATCTGCGCCGCCGGATGACGGCGCACGGGATTGCGCTCGACGTCGATCGCGACGGCCGCTGCAGCGACGGCCGCCGCCATCAGCAACATGGTCCACGCAACGCCGCGCACTGCCCCCCCTGAGACCCTGACTGTGTGTCACCCAAAACGGCCCGCAGCATGCCGTCTGCCTGCGAGGCGATCAAACCGGACCGCAGGAACCTAGACTGAGCCCTCAGTCATCGGAATGGCGTGTCGCCGGACGGCGACGTCGGTTCGTGGCGCCGGGGCGGCCGTCAGTACACCTCGAAGAGCCCCGCCGCGCCCATGCCGCCCGCGACGCACATGGTCACTACCACCCAGCGCACGCCGCGGCGGCGCCCTTCGATGAGTGCGTGCCCGACCAGGCGTGCGCCGCTCATGCCGTAGGGATGACCGACGGCGATCGCGCCGCCGTCGACGTTGAATCTCTCGTTGTCGATGCCGAGGCGGTCGCGACAGTACAGCGCCTGCACGGCGAAGGCTTCGTTGAGCTCCCACAAGCCGACGTCGTCGACCTTGAGGCCATGGCGCGCGAGGAGCTTCGGCACGGCGAACACCGGCCCGATGCCCATCTCTTCCGGGGCGCAGCCGGCGACCGCCATGCCGCGGTACGCCCCGAGAGGTCTCAGGCCCCGTTGCTC
>DATIZW010000247.1:0-2311 GCA_035516875.1 Steroidobacteraceae bacterium | reverse complement strand
CGCACCTTCACGTCGGTCAGTGCTTCCACGGCGTCGTAATCGTACAGGTAGATCTTGAGGTAACGGCTCACGCCGTAGTTGCGTATGTCAAAGTCCTTGTTGAAGACGTTTGCCGCGGCATTGTTGCGTATGCAGAAGCCGAGGTTGATCATCGCCCGCACCGCCTTGTCCTCGGGCACGGTCTCGAGGAACACGTTGAGCGGTGTGAGCTTGCGCTGCGCGATCAGGTACTTGAACACCAGCGCCTGGTCCTGAGACTGAACGCTGTTGTCGGCCGAGCTCAGCAGCTCCGCCGCCAGTTCGGGTGCAAACCAGGAGCGCTCGAGCTTGAGGTTGTAGTACACAATGTTGTCGAGCATGCTCCCGGTACGATTGATCTCGTGCACGCGCGTGTACTTGGCGAGCACCGCGTCGACCCCCTCGAAGCGACCCCACTTATAGCCACTGGTCGGCTCGTTGCGGATTACCTTCAGTACGTAATCGAGTTGCGATGAGGTAAAGGCGATGGTCACGGTGCCCGGGCTGCCGGGCGCGACCGTGAGCAGCTGCCGCTCGTGCACCAGACGGCGGCGGACCTCGTTCATCACCGCCACCTTGCTGAAGTGGTAATAGCCGATCGTCGAGTAATGCAGCCCGAGCGGTCTGCTCGGCATGACACTGTGCAGAAAGGCGCTGAGCTCGTGGTAGTGCGGGTTCGTGACCTGAAACGGCGCCTCGGTCGAGCTGCAGAGGTTGTGAACGTGGGGTACCGCGTGCAGCAGCGCTTCGGCGCGCACGCCCTCGACAGTATTGGTCAGCGCGATCACGCAGGGCTTCAGCTCCGCGCCTTTCAGCACCAGCCGCCCGACGAGGTAGGCGCCACGGTTGCGGAAGAAACCGGCACGCACCATCTCGATGGCTCTGAGCCCGGCCCCGGCGCGCGCCGCCAGCACGTCGTTCACGCGCCGCGCGATGCGCTCGGCGTCACCCGCGGGATCGCAAAACGGTACGGCGAGTTCGGCAACCTGCAGGGCTCTGTGGATGATCCGCGGCTCCACCGGCCAGGAGCAGGCGAGGCGCTCGCAGACCGCGTCGGCGGGCGGCACCACGCGGTGCGAGCCGCTGAAGCCGTACACCACGGGCTTCCACTCACCGCGATTCACGCAACGCTGCGCCGAGTGAAGATAAGCGAGCGCCAGATCGGCCTCGTAGCGGCCGTAGACTGCGCTCTGATAGGCCGCCTCGACCTGCCGCCAGAGCGGTTCCTGCTCCTTCAACTGCGGGAAAGCCTCTGCGAGGTCATCGGCCAGCGGATACACCGTGGCGTTGTACAGCCCGAGACGTCTTCTCGCGTTGGCAATCGCCGTGCGGTGATCACGGCTCTCGAAGGCCGCCTTCGCCGTCCAGGTCAGACGCAGGAATTCCTCGTAGAAGCTGTCGAAGACCTTCAGGATCCACTCGGCAGTGAGCGCGATGCGCGCCCGTTCGCTCTCGGCGCACGCCAGCCGTGTCGCGTAGTCGCAGCGCGTGCCGCCCCGGCCCACGGCACTCGCGCGGGTGCTAGCCACCACCGGGCTGCCCCGTTGCGCCTACGCCCGCGGCGAGCAACCGCGCGAGCGCGCACAGCGCTTCATCCCCGCCCGCGCGACCCACGAGCTGCAGCCCGGCCGGTACCCCGTCCACGGTGATCGGCAACGTGATGGCCGGGTGCCCGGAAAGATTGAAGGGCCGCACGCAGGAGCTCGAGCGTAGCGCCGCGTGCGCGTCAGATGCCGCCGCCAACGTCAGGGGCAGTTCCGGAAGTGTCGGCAGAGCGAGCGCGTCTACGTGGGTGAGTGCTTCGTCGATCTCCGACTGCAGGCGCCGGCGCACGGTTTCGCCGGCCGCGACTTCGGCGGCGGAAACCGCGCTGGCCGCGAGCAGTCGGGTGCGCACGTCGGCACCGAACCGCTCGCAGCCGATGAGATGGCCGAACGCCGCCCAGTTCTCGGCAGCGATGATCGCAAGTCCCGCCGCAAACGCCGCCGCAAATGACGGCAGGGAGATGAGCCGCAACGGAAGGTCGGTGCCGGCGAGCGCCGTGTGCGCGGCGGCGCTCACCGCAGGGTGCGCCTCCACCTCGACCCAGCCGAGCGTCGCAGCCCGTGGTGGCGGCTGCACCTCGAACGAAGGATCGATGATCGTCATGGCACGTTCGATCATCGCCAGCTCGCGCGCGAGCGGCCCGACACAATCGAGCGTCGACCGTGGTGGATGGACCCCGCTGCGGCTTACCCTGCCGTATGAAGGCTTCAGCCCGTACACCCCGCAGCACGCCGAGGGTATGCGGATG
>DATIZW010000246.1:0-19246 GCA_035516875.1 Steroidobacteraceae bacterium | reverse complement strand
GCGCGACATCGATGCGGCGGGCTTCGTCGGCGCGCTCGCCGCCGGTGCGCAGACCATCATGGTGTCCTACTCGAGCTGGCGCGGCGTCAAGATGCACGGCAACGCGGCGCTCCTCACCGGGGTGCTCAAGGGCCGCATGGGTTTCGATGGGCTGCTGATCGGCGACTGGAACGGTCACGCGCAGCTCCCGGGCTGCAGTGCCGCCAGCTGCGCGGCCGCCGTCAACGCCGGGCTCGACGTGCTGATGGCGCCCACCGACTGGCGAGCCCTCTACGAGAACACGCTCGCGCAGCAGCGCTCCGGGGTGATCACGCAAGCGCGCCTCGACGACGCCGTACGACGCGTGCTGCGCGTCAAGCTGCGCGTCCACCTCGATCGCGAGGGCCGGCCGTCCTCGCGACCCTTCAGCGGACACTACGAGCTGCTCGGCTCGGCCGAGCACCGCGCGGTGGCGCGCCAGGCGGTGCGCGAGTCGCTGGTGCTGCTGAAGAACCGCCATCACCTGCTGCCGCTCTCCCCGCACGGGCGTGTGCTGGTGGCCGGCGACGCCGCCGACAGCATCGCCCGGCAAAGTGGCGGCTGGACCATCGACTGGCAGGGGACGGAGCCCAATGCGGCCTTCCCCCACGGCGAATCGATCTACGCCGGGATCGCGCATTGCGTGGCTGCCGCCGGGGGCACTGCCACCTTGAGTCCGGAGGGGGAGTTCACGGAGCGCCCGGACGTGGCGATCGTCGTGTTCGGCGAGCACCCTTACGCGGAGACCGCCGGCGACCTGGCGACGCTCGAGTACAGTCCGGGCGACAAGCACGACCTGGCGTTGCTGCGGCGGCTGCAGGCGCGACAGGTGCCGGTGGTGGCGGTCTTCGTGTCGGGACGGCCACTGTGGGTGAACGCGGAGCTCAACGCCGCGGACAGCTTCGTCGCCGCATGGCTCCCCGGTCCCGAAGGGGGCGGCATCGCGGACGTGCTGTTCCGTGCGGCCGACGGCTCGGTCCGTTATGACTTCCGCGGCCGGCTGTCGTTCTCCTGGCCGCGCTCACCGCGCCCGCCGGCCGTCGATGACCGCGGCGGCGAGCCGCCATTGTTTCATTTCGGTTACGGGCTCACCTATCGGGTCGAGGGTGACCTGCCGCAGCTGCCCGAGGGCGACGCCGGCACCGCGCCAACGCCGCGCTGACTACTCGGCAGAGGCCGCCCCGACCGCCACCCAGGCCAGATCGGCGTTGGACACCGAGCCGACATTGAAGCTGCGGGCAGCGGCCGCCATGCGGGTGAGTGCCTGACCGATCGGCATGGCCGGCGCGGTGTCGCCTTTCTTCGCCTTGTGAAAGCGCACCGGGTTGATGCGTGCCACCACATAGTTGCGCAGGTACGGGGACTTGAATCCGCGCGCCTGCAGCGCCGCGATGAGTGTCTTCACGCGCGCATCGATCGCGTTGAGCCGCGCCGCGTAGTCCTCGCGCTGGGCGAGGCTGCTGCTCAAGGCGCGGTCGCTGAAGCGGTCCACCCTCTTGAGGAACGCACTGTAGGCTCCGCCGGCGAAGCGCGGCGATTTCTCGTAGACGATACCGAGCGTCAGCAGCTCGGCCGATTCGAATTCCGCCGCGAAGGCGCTCTCGCGCTCGGACCCACGGCGGCGCGCGAGATTGCGCGCCATGCGGATGACCTCGAGGCTGCGGTCCTTGAGGTTGTGCGCCTTCTCGGTGTTGAGTGCGAGGATGCGGTAGGCGAGCGATTCATCCGGGGAGATGAGCGCAGTGATCTGCCTGAGTCCGAGCACCTTGCCGGCGGCCAGGCGGTGGCGGCCGTTCGGCGTCCAGAGCCTGCCGTCCTCGCCGCGTACCACGATGAGCGGATCGAGGAAGGCGGCCGTTTCGTCGATCTTCGCGGCGAGCCGCTTGGCGTGCGTCGGCGACAGGTCGCGCTGAAAGGGCGTTGGCTGCAGCGCCATGATCGGCAAGCTCGCAAGCAGCAGCGCCCGCCCGCCGAGTGGCTCGCGGTAGGCGCCGATCGGCGCGCCGCCGACGCTGCGCACCAGCGCCGTGAGCTCCTCGACCGCCGGGTCGTCGATCCCGATGGCGACCTCGGCGGCGTCGAGGCCGCGGCTCGCCTTTCCCGGAGCGAGCTGGCCGCGGCGTCGCGCGCCCGCCGCGCCGCGCCGCATGCGGCTGCTGCTCCTGTTGTCTCTGGCCATGGCGTTGCAATCTCTGCGGCGCGGACGGTATGCGAGAATGACGGATTGCCCGGGATGTTGCCATGGATTTCCGTACGCAGTCAGCGCGCGGCGCCGCGTCGCTGCCGGCGCAGCGCCTCGATGCCGCCGGAGGTGTGCACGTCGATCAGCGTGCGGTGCTCGCGCTCGCCCTGCCGCTCATGGCCAACAGCGCGGTGCAGATTGTGCTCAATCTCACCGATATGTGGTTCATGGGACGCATTTCCACCAAGGCGCTGGCCGCGGTGGGCGCGGTGCAGTGGCTCATCGTCGCGGCGGTACTGGTGTTGGGCGGTGCGGGCATGGCGGTGCAGACACTGGTCGCCCAGTACTTCGGTGCGCGTCGCTACCGGCACGCCGCGCAGGCGGTGTGGACCGCGTTGTGGACGATGCTGTGCGCTGCGCCGCTGTTCGTCCTGGTGGGTGCCGCGCGGCACGTGCTGCTCGCACCCTTCGGCTTCGACGATGAAATTGAACGACTGGCATCGGCCTTCTGGTTCCCGCGCATGGGTGGGGCGTTCGTCGGCGCCGCGGTGTGGGCCATGTTTGGCTTCTTCAACGGTGTCGCCCGGCCACGCGTGACGCTGCTGATCACCGTGCTGACGACGGTGGCCAACGCGGTGCTCAATCAGGTCTTCATCTTCGGCCTCGGCTGGGGAATCGCCGGCTCCGCCTGGGCGACCAACGTCGCGCAGCTGCTCGGCCTGCTGTTCGCGCTCGCGCTGTTCCTGCGGGCCGACTACCGCCGCCGCTACCACTCGCATCTCACCTGGCGCCCGCACGCAGGCCGCCTGCTGCAGCAGCTGCGCCTCGGGGTGCCGATGGGCCTGTCGCCGGCTGCGGACCTGCTCGGGTTCGCGATCTTTCAGATGATGCAGACGCGTCTCGGCACCGCCGGCGGCGCCGCCACGCAGATGGTGGTGATTCTCACCTCGATCGCCTACATGCCGGGTTTCGGTATTGCCTCCGCGGGCACCACCCTCGTTGGCCAATCGATCGGCGCCGGCGCGCGCGAGTGGGCACAGCGGGTGGGCAACCGCGTGATCCTGCTCGCCGCGCTCTACATGGGCGGTATCGGCGTGCTCATTGCGCTCGGCGGGCGCTGGGTGCTGCCGTTCTTCGCCGGTGCGCACGACGCGGATTCCGCCGTGGCGGTGACGCTCGGCATGCGGCTGCTGTGGCTCGCGGCCGGCTATCAGTTCTTCGACGGCCTCAATCTTGGCAGCAGCCTGTGTCTGCGGGGCGCCGGCGATGTGCGGGTGCCCGCCGCCCTCGTGCTGCTGGTGTCGCTACTGCTCTTTGTGCCGCTGGCCCACGCCCTGACGTTCTCCCCCGGTGAGGGCTGGGTGAACTTCCTGCCGCAGTACGGCTTCGGCGCGGTAGGCGGCTGGGTGGCGGTGCTCGTCTATGTCATGGTACTCGGCAGCACGTTGTTTCTGCGCTGGCGCTCACGTGCCTGGCAGGCCATCCGCATCTGAGCGAGGTCGCGCTGCATGTTCATGCTCAAGTTGCTGCTGCAGATGCTGGTGCTGCCGCCGGCCGGCCCGTTGCTGCTGGCGATCGCCGGCGCCTGGCTGACGCGCGCGCACGGCCGCGGCGCGCGTCGCGCCGGCTGGACGCTGCTGGTCGCGGGGATTGCCTCGCAGTGGCTCCTCGCGACACCGCTGGTGGCGAGCGCGCTGAGCGCAGCGGCGCAGCGCTATCCGGCGCTCGATCTCGCCGGTTCCGTCGAGGCGCAGGCGGTCGTTATTCTCGGCGGCGACTGGGCGCGCCGCGAGGCGTCCGAGTACGGCGGTGCGCCGGCGGCCGGCGATGGGCTCCTCGGCAGAGTTGCCTACGGCGCATACGTTGCACATCACACCGGTCTCCCGGTGCTCATCTCCGGTCTTCCGCGCGAGGTTCAGGCCATGCGTGCTTCGCTCTCGCGCGACTTCGGCGTCGAGCCGCGCTGGCTCGAGGATCGCTCGCGCGACACCTTCGAGAGTGCGCAGCGCTCGGCGCCGATGCTGCAGGCGGACGGCATACGCCGCATCATCCTGGTGACCAGCGCGGTTCACGAGTGGCGCGCGGTGCACGAGTTTCAGGACGCAGGCCTCGCCGTCGTGCCCGCACCGGAAGGATTCTGGTCCTGGCCTGGAACGGGTCCCCACCGCTACTGGCCGAACTCCTCGGCGTTGAAGGCCTCGACAGATGCGTTGCATGAGATCGTCGGCGACCCGGCGCGGTGGGCGATGGCGGCGCTCGGCGTGCGCCGGCAGAGGCCGTGAGGCGCCGGGCGGTGCACGGGCCAGCGTGGACGCCGAGCAGCTGACGGTGGTCTTTCGCTCGCGGCGCCGGCGCGACTGCGAGGAGCGCCTCCTGGTGCTGACCGCGATGGGCGTCGAGGGCGTGCTGGTGCGCGCCGAGGACGAGTATCTGCTTCAGGTCGCCGCCGCCGCCGCCGGCGATGCCGAGCGGCACCTGCTGCAATACGAGGCGGAGAACCGCCCGCCGCCGCCCCCGCCACCACCGCCGCGCGTCTACAGCCACGCGTGGGCCGGCTGCCTCATCTACGCGCTGGTGCTGCTTGCGGTTGCCGCGGTGCTGTCCAATGGGCTCGTGCGACTCGATGCGTTCGATCGCGGCGAGCTCGACGCCGCACGCGTGCAGGCGGGGCAATGGTGGCGCGCGTGGACGGCACTGACGCTGCACCTTGACGGCCCGCATCTCGCAGCCAATCTCGCCGCGGGAGTGTGGTTCGGTTACCTGGCTGCACGGCAGATGGGGAGCGGATTCGCGTGGCTGATCACGGTAACGGGAGCCGCCGTCGCCAACCTGCTCGAGGGACTGCTGGCGGCGCCGGAGCACGTGGCCGTTGGCGCATCCACCGCGGTCTTCAGCGCCCTCGGCGCGATGTCGGCGTACGCCTGGCGCGAGCGCTTCGCCCTGCCGCAGCGCTGGGCCCGCCGCTGGGGGCCGCTCATCGCCGGCGTGATCCTCCTCGGCTGGACCGGAGCGGCGGGCGAGGGGACCGACGTCGTGGCCCACCTTGGGGGGTTTGCCGTGGGGGCGCTGCTCGGCGCGAGCGCGGCGCCGCCGCGCATGCAGGCGCTGCTCGAGCGCGTGCCGCAGGGTCTGAGCGGTGCCGCGGCGCTCGCTTCGATCGCGATCGCCTGGGGGTGGGCGCTGTGGAGCTGAGCGACGGTGGCCCTTCAGGGGCCGTCGACCTGGTAGCCTTTCGCGCGCAGTGCCGCGAGCGTGCCGGTCTCGCCCAGCAGCCGATCCATCGACTGCACGGCGAGCGTGCCGCGGTTGCGCGCGAGGCTGTCCTCCACAGCGATCAGCCAGTCGCTCTGCGCGCGCGCGATGAGCGTGCGGACGCGCTCGGAAGTTGAGACTGCCGCGAGACACGCGGTGCGGTCCTCGGCGTGCGGGAGCTGGCGCAGCGTCTCGACGTCACCGAGCGCCCAGGCGCGGGCGCGTGCCTGCATGAGCGAGACGTCGGTCTCGAGCAGCGTCACCACCGAGTTGAGACAGGCGACTTCGCCGGCGAGCGGCGTGGCGCCGACGTCCTTCAGCACGCCGACCGGGTCCTCGATCTTCAGCTTGTCCTGGTGAACGCGCACCCCGTGCCGACGCGCGAGCTTGATCACCTCCTGCTGCACCTCGTTCTGCACGGCGAGGCCCGAGGCGTCGAGTCCGCGCACCAGAAGCTGACGCGCCGCGAGCATCGGGCGCATCTGCTCGAGCTTGTCGTCGTGCGGGTCGTAGCGTGCCTTCAGAGCCGAGACACGCGCATACAGATCCGGCGGCAGCGCCTCGCGCAGCGGCAGATGGTCGGGGGGCTTCTGCAGGCGCCGCCATTCGATGTAGACCCGCAGCGCCGTGATCGGATTTGCGCCGATGCCGTAGGCGGGCCAGCCGGGCACCACCTCCTGCGCCTGTTTCAGCACTTCCTCCACCGCATCGGGCTGCCACACCAGCTTCTTCGGCAGCGGCGAAATCGTGCCGAGAATCCACAACGTGTGATCGCCCTTGCGCACGATCCACATGCGCGGGCCCTCGTGCCGCCCCTCGACCACGACTTCCTCGATCGGTGCCGCCGACGTGCCGGTTGCCGCGGGGCCCACCGGCGGCTGTGCGGCAAAGGAGCGGGCGGTGTTGCCGCTGAGGAGCGCGCACAGTGCCAGGATCCCGGCCGTCGCTTGCCACGCCGTTGTCTGCACGGAGTCGCTCAGTCGTTGTTCGGCAGCTGCGTGGGTGCCGCTTCGCGCGTCGGGTTGTACACGCGCGTCAGCGTGACCGCCGGCAGCTCCTCCGCCGCGATATGCAGCTTCGCCAGCAACTGCTTGCCATCGGGGGAGAGGCTGTATTCCTCGGTCACGTCCGGGCCGAGCTGCGCCTTGACGTGGATCACGTAGGAGTGTCCCTTCCATCCGGAGCTCTGGTCGCCGACGCCGCCTTCGGCCGAGACAACACTGTGGCCTCCCGGGGTAAAGCTGCGCTGCGAGGTGCCGTAGTCGAGCACGAACCGATCGGGTCCCTGGCGAATGGTGAGGAAGTCGCCGCGCGCCGCGCTGTCCATGATGACGTGGGCCATGGGCGAGCGCTTCAGCGGATCGGGACGATGGCCGCCGGGTCCGGTGGTCACGGGCGTGAAATCCTCCACGGCGCTCTGGTCCTGCGCCTGCGTGCTGGGTCCGCCGCCGCTACCGCCGCGCGGACCCGGGCGCGGCGGCGGCGGCGCAGGCTGCGGCTGGCGCTGTGCCATAATCTTGTAGGCTTCCGCGCGCATCTGATCGAGAACCTTCTGCGGGTCATCACCTGCGCTGTGGTCGATTTTCCAGGCCCCGGCGAGGCTCACTCCAGGTGGGGGCTCGGCCGCCAACTGACTCGCGCAGGCAGTGAGAGCCGCGGCGGCGCCCACCAGCACCCCCGCGACACGAACGATCGGCATAGTGGCGTATCCTCGCTGCCGGTACCTGAGGGTGCAGCATCGCAGTTCGCTACACTCCGGCGCAATGACGAAACCACGCAGAACGCCCGACGCACTCGACCGCCTTCGGCGGCGCATCACGCGCCTCGACGGCGAGAGCATCGATGAGCTCTACGGCCTCGAGCCGGTGTGGGAGCCCTCGACGGCAGCGCGCGTGGCGCCGGAGGAGTTCGTGGCGGTGCGCTGCCCGTACTGCGGCGAGCGCCTGGAGACCCGTGTCGATCTGACGAGCGATGAGCCTTCGTACGTGGAGGACTGCGAGGTATGTTGCCGTCCGATCGAGTTTCAGCTCGAGCGTGACACGGGCGGGGCACTGCGCGCACTTCAGGTGCGACGCCTCGACTGAGCGCACGGGGCCGTGCCGCGCCGGTAGGGAGAACAACATGCAAAGACGCTTGACAGTGGCCATGCTGATTCTCCTGATCGCCGCCTGCAGCGGGCCGGCCACTGCGCCGCCTGCCACCCGCCAGCCGGCCATGCGCGACAGCTGGGCGGATTTTGCCTCGGCCTTCATCGAGAGCTACTTCAGGGCCAACCCGTTCTTTGCCGTTCAGGCCGGACGCCACGAGTTCGACGGGCAGATGCCGGACCTCAGTGCCGCGGGCATTGCCGCGGAGGTGGCGCGGCTGCAGAAGGCGCGGGCGGCAGCCGCGGCGTTCGATTCGCGCGCGTTGAACGAGGCCGAGCGCTTCGAGCGCAACTACCTGCTGTCCGTCATCGACGACGATCTCTTCTGGCTCGAGCGGGCGCGCTTTCCCTTCACCAATCCCGCCTGGTACATCGACTCACTGGACCCCGATGTGTACCTCAACCGCGACTACGCTCCACTGCCGAAGCGCCTGACGGGCTACATCGGCTACCTGCGCTCCATCCCCAGGATCGCGGCCGACATCCGCGCCAACCTGCACGAACCGCTGCCGCCGACCTTCGTGCAGCGCGGCATCGACGGCTTTGGCGGCTTCGCGGATTTCTACCGCAACGACGCGCCCAAGGTGTTCGCAGCGGTGCAGGACGCCGCCGCGCAGAAAGAGCTCGCCGAGGCGAGCGCGCAGGCGGCTGCCGCGATGGAGGCGTTGAAGAGCTGGCTGCAGGCCGGCGCGGCGCAGGGCGGCGGCAACTTCGCCCTGGGCGAGCGGCTGTTCCTCGAGATGCTCAAGGCAACCGAGCGGGTCGAGGTGCCGCTCGCAGAGCTGCTCGCCGCCGGCCGCGCCGACCTCGAGCGCAACACGCGCTCGCTGCGCGAGGCATGCGCGCAGTACCTCCCTGGTGGCACGTTGCTGAGGTGCACAGCCAAGATGCGGGCCGACAAGCCCCAGGGGGGTGCCGTCGAGGGGGCGCGCGCGCAGCTGGAGGCACTGCGCACGTTCATCGTCGCCAAGAACATCGTCAGCATTCCGAGTGACCAGCGCCCGCGGGTGGCCGAGGCGCCGCCCTACAACCGTGCGAACGCCGCCTACATCAACGTCCCTGGACCCTACGACAAGGATGTGCCCTCGACTTACGACATCGCGCCACCGGATCCCTCCTGGAGTGCCGCGGAGCGCGCGGACTACATCCCCGGCAAGGCGAGCCTGCTGTACACCAGCGTGCACGAGGTGTGGCCGGGTCACTTCCTGCAGTTCCTGCACTCCAACCGCAACCCCTCGAAGATCGCCGCGCTGTGGGTCGGCTATGGGTACGCCGAGGGTTGGGCGCACTACAGCGAGGAGATGATGTGGGAGGAGGGACTCGGCGACGGCGACCCCGGGCAGCATGTCGGGCAGCTGACCGACGCGCTGCTGCGCGACGTGCGCTTCCTCTCGGCGATCGGCCTGCATACGCAGGGGATGACGGTGGCGGAGTCCGACCGCATGTTCCGCGAGAGCGCTTACACCGACCCGGGCAATGCGCGCCAGCAGGCCGCGCGCGGCACGTACGATCCGGAGTACCTGAAATACACCCTGGGCAAGCTCATGATCCGCAAGCTGCGCGCCGACTGGGTGGCACAGCAATCTGCGGGCCGCAGCGGCGACGATCCGCGCCGCTACTGGCACGATTTTCACGACCGCTTTCTCTCTTACGGCGGGCCGCCGATCCCGCTGGTCCGCGAGGCCATGCTCGGCCAAGCGGGGCCGCTCTTTTGAGCTGCGTCCGAGCCCGAGTCAGGTGGCGCCCGCGCGCACCGCAGCTTCAAGGAAGGTGAGCGTCACGGCGTCGGCGTCGAGGCGTACACGCACCCCGAGCGGCACCGGCTCGTTGACCTCGCCGTGGCCGATGGGGAAGCCGGCAGCGCACGGCAGGCCGGTGTCAGCGGCGAGCTCGCGCAATACCTCCGCGCTCGTGTAGGGGGCGCCGGGCTCCTCGCAGGAGTTGAACGTGCCGAGCGCGATGCCGCGCACGCGCGCGAACGCACCGGCAAGCTGCAGATGCGTCCACATGCGGTCGAGCCGGTAGGGACGCTCGCCCTGATCCTCGAGCAGAAGGACGACACCCTCGAGCGGCGGCATGAAGGGCGTGCCGAGCATGCGTGTGAGCACCGACAGATTACCGCCGATCAGCGGCCCTTCGGCGACGCCGCCCACGTAGCTCGCCGTGCCGCTGAGTGGGGCCGCAGGGGCTGGCGACTCGAGCAGCGCGAACAGCCGCTCGGCGGTGGTATTCGCGAGCCGCCCGAGCTGCGTGAGCACCGGCCCGTGGATGCTGGTGCGGCCGTGCGCCTGCAGCCACAGGTGCAGCGCCGTGATGTCCGAGAAGCCGACCAGTGGCTTCGGCGGTCCCGGTGGCGCGCGCCCGGCAAGGCGCATCAGCAGCCGCGTGGCGCCATAGCCGCCGCGCGCGCAGAACACGGCGCGGATGCCCGGGTCAGCCAGCACCGTCTCGAGCTCCTCGAGGCGCCGCGCGTCGCTGCCGGCGAGGTAGCGCCGCCGCTCAAAGACACCGCCACCGTGCTCGGTGCGGTAGCGGCCGCTGAGGCGTGCGAGCCCGGCCTCGAAGGCCTCCCGGTCGAAGCCGCTCGCCGGAGCGATCACGGCGACGCGATCGCCCGGGCGTAGCGCCGGCGCGGGCTGAAAGGTTGTGGTCAACGGCGATTTCTCCGGGCACGAGAGCTCGTGCGATCATGAGCGACGTCACTGTAGGCGGCGCGCGAAAGGCCCGTCAATGATCGCTTTCCTGCTGTGGTTGCTGCTGCTCGTAGTGTGCTGGCCGCTGGCGCTGCTCGCGCTGGTGCTGTATCCGCTCGTGTGGCTGCTGATGTTGCCATTGCGGCTGATCGGACTTACGGTCACGGGAGTGTTTGCGTTGCTGCGCGCGCTGATCCTGCTGCCGGTGCGGGTGCTCGGCGGTCACCGCTGAGGGCGCCGGCCGGCGCCGCGTCAGTCCGAGAGCGCCTTGAGATCGCGTCGCAGCGCCGCGCGCCCGCGGTCGAGCCGCGCGAGCCGCTGCGCGGCCGCACGCAGCGCGCTCAGGTTCTGTACGGGTGCCTCGTGCAGGCGGCGATAGGCATTGCGCGCGGTCACCCACAGGCGGTGGATCCGGGCGTAACGCGCCGCAAATTCGCGGCGCAGGGTGATGAGGTCGAGCCCGCGTCGGTGCATCGGCCGCATCACGCTTGAAAGCGCTCGCGTGCAACAGTGCAGCCGTCACAGTTCGCGCGCGCCGACGCCGGTACGCCGCACGGCGAGCCCAGGCCACGGCGAGCGCAGGCCACGGTTAGCGCAGGCCACGGCCAGCGCAGGCCAGGGCCAGCGCAGAGACCGCGTGGCTTCCTCCGCTGCGGGCATTGCCTGACACTCGCAGCGAGCGTAGCGTGCCGGCAAACCCCGCGCCGAAGTGACCCAACATGGCCGAAGCCCGGCCCGACCCCGATCAGCTTCTCGAGCGCATGAAAGCCGACGAGGCGCGCGGGCGTCACGGCCGGCTGCGGATTTTTTTCGGTGCTTCGGCCGGCGTCGGCAAGACCTACGCCATGCTCGAGGCCGCGCGCAGCGCGCACGCCGCGGGCACCGACGTCGTGGTCGGCTACGTCGAACCGCACGGCCGCGTCGAGACCGAGCGCTTGCTCGAAGGTCTGCCGCGGCTGCCGCCGCTGCCGGTGAGCTATCGCGATATCGTGCGCCTCGAGTTCGACCTCGATGCGGCGCTGGCCCGTCACCCCGAGATCCTGCTGGTGGATGAGCTGGCGCACTCCAACCTCACCGGTGGCGAGCCGCCGCCGCGGCACCCCAAACGCTGGCAGGACGTCGCCGAACTGGTGGCGGCAGGAATCAGCGTGTGGACCACCGTCAATGTGCAGCACCTGGAGAGCCTCAACGATCTGGTCTTCCAGACGACCGGGGTGCGGCAGCGCGAAACGCTGCCCGACCACGTGTTCGACGAGGCCGACGACATCGAGCTGATCGATCTGCCCCCCGACGACCTGATCGCGCGGCTGCGGGCGGGCAAGGTGTATGTGGGCGAGCAGGCGGGCACCGCTATCGAGCGGTTCTTCCGCGTGCAGAACCTCATGGCGCTGCGCGAGATCGCGCTGCGCCGCGTTGCGGACCGCGTGGAGGCGGCCTCGCGCGCGCTGCCGGCCGACCGCGTCCAGACCCGCATCGCCGGCGATCGGTTGCTGGTGGCCGTGGGGCCCGACGCGCAGGCGGAAGACCTGGTGCGCGCCGGCAAGCGCATGGCCGACGCGCTCGATGCACAGTGGATCGTGGTGTACGTCGAGACGCCGGCGCTGCTGCGCCTCTCGGAGGGTGATCGCAACCGGCGCATCGCGGTGCTGCGTCTGGCAGAGTCTCTGGGTGCCGAGAGCGTGACACTCGATGGCCCCTCGGCGGCGGCGACGATCGGCGAATATGCGCGCGTGCGCCACGCGACGCGCGTCGTCGTCGGCGCACCGAAACGACGCGGCTGGCGCGCGTGGCTGCGCCCCTCGACCGCCACCGAGCTGGTGCGGCGCGCGCGCGGCTTCGACGTCATCATGATCGACGCCGCACCGCGTGGCTCGCCCGCCCCGGCCGCGGCCATCGCGGCCGGCGTGGCGTCCGCGCCGATCCACTGGGACCGCTACGCGTCCGCGGGCACGGTCACCGCCCTGTGCACGCTGCTGGCGTTCGCCATGTACCCGCACTTCGAGCTCTCCAACCTGGTCATGATCTACCTGCTGGGAGTGACCGTGGCGGGGCTGCGCCTTGGGCGCGGCCCCTCGGCGCTCACCGCGGTGCTCAATGTCGCCGCGTTCGATTTTTTCTTCGTTCCGCCGCGCTACTCGTTCGCCGTCTCCGACGTTCAGTACCTGGTGACCTTCGGCGCCATGATGACCATCGCGCTGGTGATCGCCACGCTGACCGCGAGCGTGCGGCAGCAGACGCGGGTGGCCGGCGCACGCGAGCGGCGCACGGCGCTGCTCTATGCGATGAGCCGCGAGCTCGCCGCCACCCGTGGGATCGCCAACATGGCGCGCGTCGCGGTGCGGCACGTGGCCGAAGTATTCGAATGCCAGGCGGTCGTGCTGCTGCCGGCTTCGGGCGGCAAGCTCCGCTACCCGGCCGACACACCCCTCGAGAGCTCCTTCCGGCATGCCGATCTGGCCGTGGCACAGTGGGTGGCCGATCACGGGCACCGCGCGGGACTGGGATCCGACACGCTGCCGGCGGCGCCGGGTCTGTACGTGCCGCTCGGCGAGGAGGGACGCACGGTGGGCGTGCTCGGCGTGCTGCCGAGCAATCCGCGCCGCGTGCTCCTGCCCGAGCAGAGCCACCTGCTCGGCACCTTTGGCGGGCAGATCGCGCTTGCGCTCGAGCGCGCGCGACTGGCGGAGCTCGCCGAGCAGTCGAGCCTCGCGGCCGAGCGTGAGACGCTGCGCAACACGCTGCTGGCATCGATTTCGCACGACCTGCGAACGCCGCTCGCGGTGATCGCCGGCGCCGGCAGCACGCTCGCCCAGCACGGCGGCAACCTCGACGAGGCGACTCGCGTGCAGCTCGCCCGCTCGGTGGAGACCAAGGCGCGCGAGATGTCGGAGCTGGTTTCGAACGTGCTCGACCTGGTGCGCTTTGAATCGGGACAGGCGGCGCTGCGCCGCGACTGGCAGACGCTCGACGATCTGGTGGGCAGCGCGCTCGCGAGCAATGCCGAGAAGCTCGCCGTGCACCCGGTCGAGTTACACCTCGCCGCCGAGCTGCCGCCGGTATGGGTGGACGCCACACTCATCGTGCAGGTGTTCGCCAACCTCTTCGACAACATCGCCAAGTACACCCCGCCCGGCACCGGCGTGCGGGTGTCGGCCATGGCCGAGCCCGGCGGCGGCGCCGTGCGCGTGGTGGTGGACGATGAGGGCCCCGGTCTGCCGGCCGGCGATCCGGCACGGCTGTTCGACAAGTTTCAGCGCGGCACTGGTGAGGGAAGCGTCGCGGGCGTCGGCCTGGGGCTTGCCATCTGCCAGGCGATCGTGCGGGCCCACGGCGGTGAGATCGAGGCGCAACGCCGCGAAGGCGCTGGCGCGCGCTTCGTGTTCACGCTGCCCGCCACGGAGCCCGAGACGTGACACAGGCGATGCACCAGGTGCTCATCATCGAGGATGAGCCGGCAATTCGTGGCGTGCTGCGCGTGCTGCTCGAGGCCCACCACTACCGCTGCGTCGAGGCCGACACGGCGCTGCGCGCCGAGATCGAGGCACGCAGCCACAAGCCCGACCTGCTGCTCATCGACCTCGGGCTGCCCGACGGCGATGGCCTGAAAGTGATTCGCCGGGTGCGCGCCTGGTCGACGGTGCCCATCGTGGTGCTTTCGGCGCGCACCATGGAGGAACAGAAGATTGCCGCACTCGACGCCGGCGCCGACGACTACGTCACCAAGCCCTTCAGCGCCCCGGAGCTGCTGGCGCGTCTGCGTGCAGCGCTGCGCCGCGACGTGCGCGGCGCGGCTCCCGCCGCGCAGCTGCGGCTCGGCCCACTGCGTGTCGACCTGGCGCGGCGCGAGACGCACGGCGCGAGCGGCGAAGTGCACCTGACGCCACTCGAGTACCGCGTGCTCGCCTGTCTGGCGCGCCACCAGGGCTCGATCGTGATGCAGCGGCAACTGATCCGCGAGGTGTGGGGACCGGAGCGTCAGGACGACTCGCGCAGCCTCAGAGTGTGCATCCGCAACCTGCGCGCCAAGCTCGAGCCCGATCCACGCCAGCCGCGCTACCTGGTGACGGAGACCGGACTCGGCTACCGACTGCGCACCGACGAGGATGTGCCGCAGGAAGCTGCCTCCTGAGCGGCGCAGTGGGCGCGGCAGCGCTCGCGGGGAGCGCGCTGCGCCTTCAGCTGAGCGATACCACCAGCTTTGCCGAGTGACTGCGCCAGTTGATCGGGATGATGAAGGAGCGCTGACCGGGTTTTTGCGGCACGTCCGGTTTTTCTCCCGTCAGCACACTCGGTACCGAGATCACGAACTCGCGGCCGAAATCGCGGCGCGCGTTGCCGGAGATGGTGTTGGCCACCTCGCCGACCAGGTCGCGCATGGTCTCGTGGCTGAAATCGTTCTCCTGCATCTTCATCAGCAGCACGGTGAGCATCGCCTTTGGGGCGGTGAAGTAGACCACTCCCTCACGCTTACCCGAGATGTTGATGACACCGGTGTACTCGTGCACCGCGGGCGAGCCTTCCATCAGGTAGGGGGAGCCGAGGGTGGCGGGCTGCTGCGCCGCTACCTCGAAGAAGTTCGTCGTCCCCTCGACGAAGGTCTTCAGTTCGTGTTCGTACAGCATGGGTGTTTCCTGCTGGCCGTCTAACGCATGAGTTCCGCGATGGCCTCGTTCAGCTGCCGGTCGGTGAAGGGCTTGTTGAGGAAGCCATTGGCGCCTCGCTCCATCGCCTCCACCGCGGTCGCCTTGTCCGCCAGCGCCGAGATCACCAGGATCCGTACCGCAGGTTTGAGGGCCACCAGCTGGCCGATGCACTCGATGCCGTCCATGCGCGGCATGGTCAGGTCCATGGTCACGACGTCCGGGTCGGTGCGCTTGAACAGCTCGATGGCTTCCACGCCGTTGCCGGCAGTGCCGACGAGCTGCAGCTCCTCGAACTGCTGCGAGCGCTCGATACGCCGGCGCATGATGTTCGAGTCGTCGACGATCATGAGCTTCAGCGCTCGCCTGCCATTCATGGTCGTTGCGTTGCCGCTCATCCGCGCGCTCCGGGGACCTCAGGCGACCGCACTGCTGGCCGAATCGGTCACCGGCAGCACGATCTTGAAACGCGTGAACTTGCCCGGGTGCGTGCTGACGCCGATCTTGCCGCCGAGCGCGTACACGCTGCGCGCCACGACGTCCATGCCAACGCCGCGCCCGGCGTCCATCGAGATCTCTTCCTGCGTGGAGAAGCCGGGGCGGAAGATCAGGGCCATGGCGGTGCGCGTGTCCATGGCCTGCGCCTCGTCCTCGGTGATCAGTCGGCGCCGCACCGCCGCCGCCTTCAGAGTATCCGGGGACATCCCGGCGCCGTCGTCCTCGAAAATGAGCTCGTAGCCTTCGGCCGAGCGGCGGAATTCGATATGCACCGCTCCGGTGTCCGCCTTGGCATGTGCGCGGCGTACCTCGGGGGCCTCGATGCCGTGCACCGCGGCGTTGCGCAACATCTGGATCAGGCAGTCCTTGATGGTCCCGGTGTAGGGTGCGGGCACATCGGCGAGGCCGACCACGGTGACCTTGAAGCGCTTGGCATGATCCTGGGCGAGACGCTCGGCCATGGCGTGCAGCGTCGGCGACAGGTCTTCGGCCCGCCGCGACTGTCGCTCGATGGATGCGGGTGAGGCCTTGGCCGCACTCGCTCGCGCGGGCATCGCCGCCGCACTGGGGGTGACACTTGCGCTGCTCGCCGCAGCGGGGGCGGGGCGGGCGGGGGCCGCCGCCGCGTGGCTTGCGCCGTCGGCCGCACCGGGAGCGTTATCCTTCAGCGCGGTGAGTCGCGCCGCCATCTCACGCACGCTGCGCAGGTGGGCGAGCAGCTCATCGAGCTTCAGCACCATCGGCAGGAAGTCACTGCCCGAGAGCTCGGGCTTCTTCTTGCACTCGCTCACCATGTCCTCGAGCGCGTGCACGCGGCTCGCGATGCTCTTGAGGTTGAGCGCCGAAGCCTCGCCCTTGATCGTATGGAGCTCGCGGAACAGACCGGAGAGCTTCTTGCGGAATTCCGTGTCGGTGCGTGCCGGCTCCTTGAGGATGGTGTTGACCAGCTTCAGTCCGGTCTCCGCGGTATCGAGGAACGACACCAGCTGCAGCGGATCGACGTGCATCATGCTGAGCATCATGTCGAGTTGCGCGTTGGCGTTGTCCTGCGACTCGTGCAGCTCGCGCTCGAGCAGCACGCTCGAGGTGATGTCACCGACCGAGCACAGCACGTGCTTGATGCCCTCCGCGCCCATGACGCGGTGGAAGTCGAACTGCAGGTAACGGGTCTCCTTGCCGCCATGCCCGTTTTCCATGTTGATCTCGAGCTGCCCGAGCGGGTTGATGCTCTTCATCAGGTTCTCGTGGGCGCGATCGCCCCACAGGAGCTTGATGTATTTGGTGGCGGTCGAGAGAGTCGCGGCCGGCACCAGGTCCTTCAGCAGCTCCTCGAAGGAAAGGCCGGCAAAGTCGCTGCGGCTGAACATGCGCGTCAGTGCCTCTGACCACACCGAGCCGATCCGGTAATTGGCGTCGAGCAGGAAGAAGCCCTCCCGCACTGTCCGCAGGATGTCGCGGGTCTGCTCCTGCGCGTCGCGCGCCACGCGCTCGTGACGCGCGCGGGTCATCTGGAAGTATGCCGCCGCCGCCGCCAGAACCAGCGCGGCGAGCACGCCCGCGAGCAGCAGCGTGCGCAGCCGCGCTGCCGCATTCGAGGCGGTGCGCTGCAAGGTTGTGGCGAAGGCAGCCAGCTCGCTCTGCAGCGGTTCGGCGTTCTCCGCAGCAAAAAGCTGCGCCCGCTTGACCTCGGCGTAGTGCTGCCGACCGTCGCGCGACAGCGCACTGCCGCCGGTATCGGAGTCCACGTAGGGTTGAGCGTTGAAGGAGATGACCGGATCGAGCACCGGAGCGTACTGGTGCCACAGCAGCAGCGCGCGCCCGAGCTGCGGTGACTCGATGTCGCCGCCGGCGTTGAGCTGCATCAGGTCGTGGTCGAGGCGTTTGGCGGTGCTCTGCAGATCGGCGAGCGCCTGGCCGGAGTAGGCGCGTACCTCCAGGCGGTCACGCAGCGTATTCAGCTGCCGGGAGATCTCCTCAGGGTAGGCCTGCAGGGTGCTGGCCGTCTGCAGTGCCGTGATATCGGCACGCATGTGCGTCGCGAGGCGGAAGCCCATGATGAGCACGGCCCCCATGACGAGCATCAGCGCCGTGCCGATACCGGCGGTAACCAGTTGGCGGCGACGCTCGATCCCTGCAGCAGCCATGCGGTCTCCTCTCCTACTTCGGGAGCTCGAAGCGCACGCGCGCCTTGACCGGCACCTCGACGGCGCTGCCGTTGACGAGCATCGGCGCGTAACGCCAGTGCTTCACGGCGCTGATCGCCGCCTGATCGAAGATGCCGGGCGGCGCGGCCTCGATCACATGGACGTCGCGCGTCTCCCCGCGCGTGTCGACCGTGTACTCGAGAGTCACGGTGCCGCTGATGCGTTGGTTGAGGGCGCTCTGCGGATAATCCGGCGGGGTCGCGCGCAAGCGCTTGAGGTTGGCGGCGAGCGCCGCCAGGTCGGTCGCGGCCGCGGCCTTGGGCTGCGATTGCAGTTGCTGCATGGCGAGCAGCTCCTGCGGATCTGCACCCCAGCGCCTCGCGAGTGCGAGGTCGGCGTCGGCGGATTTTCCGGCGCCGATCGCGGCACGCGCACGTGCGAGCAGCTGTTGTGCGAGCTCGCGGCCGGCGTCGGCGACGCCGGTGCTGGCGGGATCGGTGGACTGCGCCTGCGCCAGGTAGTAGGCGGCGCTGTCCTGCGGTGGATCGGTGAGACGCCCGTCGCGCAGCCGGTCGCGTGCCGTCTGCACCAGGCGCTCGCTCTCGGCCTGAGAGGCTTTCTGTCGCGCGCCGGCGAGCTCGCGCTCGAAGGCCGCGATCTCGGCGGGCTTGATGCCGATGGCGCGCGCCTCGCCGAGCCAGCGCTCCTGCTCGGCGCTGTTCTTGGCGAGCGCCGCCTCGCGCGCCTTGTGCAGGTAGGCCGTGCTCAGCTCGTGCGTGGCGCGCTGCGTAGTGGCGCTGGCGGGGGCCGCCGCGAGGAGCTGCTGCAGGTAACTCTTGGCGCTGTCGTCCGCTTCGACGAGCCGGCCCTCGTGGATGCGGTCGTCCACCAGTCCCGCCAGGCGCTGCACCTTGGCATCCTCCTGGCGATGGCTGACGTCGGAGCGCCAGCGGGCGATCTGCTCGGCGGGAATGCTGCTCGACTGCTGTGCCTGGTGCACCAGAGCCGCGGCGCGGTCGAGGTTGCCGTCGGTGAGCGCCTTGGCGATCTGCGCCGAGTAGAGCTTGAGCTCGAAGGCCCCGACCCGCGGGTCCGCGGGAGTCGCCGCCTTGAAGTTGGCGAGGGTGAGCGCGGCCTCATCGAAGCGTCCGCCGCTCAGTGCCTCATCGAAGCGCCCCGCGATTACCGCAGCGACGCGTCCGAGGCCGTCGCGGGCTTCGGCATTGCGAGCGTCTGCGGCGACCGCCGAGCGGTAGTAGAGCAGCGCGTTGTCTCCAGCAGGCTCGGTGAACCGCCGCTCGTGTATGGCGAGCCGCGCCTTCTCCAGCAACTCATCCACCTTGCCCTGCACGATCGAGGTATCGGCCGCGGGCGCGGTAACAGTGTTATCGGCGGGCGCTGCAGCGGGCGGCGCAACGACCTTTGCCGGTGCGGGTGCAGGCGCAGCGGCCCCACCACGCGTGAAGTACCACCATGCGCCACCGGCCGCGGCGAGCGCCACGCCGGCGGCCGCGAGAGCGAGGAACAAATGGCGGAGCGTGGTGCCGCGGCCGGATCGTCCCGCGGCCGGCGCCGCAGCCGGCCGGAAAGCGCCGATGCTGAGGTCCGTGCCCAGTGCGGGTGGCGCGGCGGGGGTCGACGCTGCCGCCTTGTTGGCGAGAGCGTCCGCGATG
>DATIZW010000245.1:0-9656 GCA_035516875.1 Steroidobacteraceae bacterium | reverse complement strand
GGCGGTGCACGCATGCGCTGCGCCAGGGACTGTGCGAGCTCGTACACGGCCATCGCGTAGCGCGGGCTGGCGTTGTAGCGGGTGAGCACGTAGAAGTTGTGAAAGCCCACGCGGTAGGCCGGACCGTCACGCTGCTCCGCGGAGATCAGCACCGCCGGCGTATCGGCCGACACGTCGGCCTGCACCCGCACGCCGCGCGTGCCGAGTGAGTCCACGGTCTCGCTGAGCTCGACGCCGCGCGGCTCGAGCTGGAAACTCGGGTCCGGATCGAGCTGCGTCTCTGCCAGCACCGGATCACCGGGGGTCCAGCCGTGCTCGTGCAGGTAATTCGCCACGCTGGCGAGGATGTCGTCCCAGTCGTTCCACAGGTCGCGGCTTTTGTCGATATCGGCATTCACCGCGTAGCGGCGGTACTGCGAGGGCATGAACTGCGGCACGCCGAGCGCGCCGGCATAGGAGCCCTTCACCGTGAGCGGGTCGAGACGGTTCTCGCGGGCGAGCACCAGGAACGCCGCGAGCTCGCTGCGGAAGAATTTCTCGCGTGGCGGGTAGTCGAAGGCGAGCGTCGTCAGCGCATCGAGCGCGCGGTACGCGCCGGTGTTGCGGCCGTAGCGGGTCTCGACCCCGAGAATCGCCACGATGTATTCCGCCGGCACCTGGTATTGCGCGGCCACCTGCTCGAGCGTCAGACGATGGTCGGTCCAGAACTGCACACCGTCGTTGATGCGCTCGGCGTTGACGAAGCGCTCGCGGTACTCGTACCAGGGCGCGACCTTCTCGAGCGGCCGGTTCATGATATCGATGATCTTCGGCTGCGGCTGCGCTTCCTTGAGGATCTTGCGCACCTCGTTGCGCTTGAGGCCGTCGTGCTCGGCCACGTCGTTGACGAACGCCACGATCTCCGGGCGATTGAGGTCGAAGCCGCCCGGATGCGCCGACGAGTCCGTCGACTGCGCCCCCACCGGTGCGCACGCGAGTGCGGCGAGCAGTAAGGAACGGCAGGTGTTCAACTACGATCCGACGAGTTTGCGCCGCGAGTACAGCGCCATGAGAATACCGAAGCCGGCGAGGAGCGTCACGACCGAGCTGCCTCCGTAGCTCACCAGCGGCAGCGGCACGCCGACCACCGGGAGGAGCCCCGTGACCATGCCGGCATTGATGAATACGTACACGAAAAAGGTGAGCGCGATGCTCCCGGCGAGCAGCCGCGCGAAGGTGTCCTGGGTCTGCGTGGCGAGGTAGATGGCACGGCCGACGACGAACAGGTACAAGAGCAGCAGCAGCAGCAGGCCGAGCAGGCCGAACTCCTCACCGATGACGGCGAAGATGAAATCGGTCGAGCGCTCGGGGAGAAACTCGAGCTGCGCCTGGCTGCCGTTCATCCAGCCCTTGCCAAACACGCCGCCCGAGCCGATGGCGATCTGCGACTGGATGATGTGGTAGCCGGCGCCGAGCGGATCGGTCTGCGGATTGAGGAAGGTGAGGACGCGCTTGCGCTGGTAGTCGTGCATGAAGCTCCAGCCGAACCAGGCACCGACCGCAGCGAGGGCGAGCAGCGCCGCCATGACGCGCAGGCGCATGCCGGCGAGCACGATCACCAGTGCCCCGCCGATGGCGATCAACGCCGCGGTGCCGAGATCCGGCTCGACCGCCACGAGTCCCACCGGCAGCAGGATCAGCAGGCTCATCGCCGTGAGCGCGGGCCAGCCGGGTGGCAGCGCGCGCTCGTGCAGGTACCAGGCGCACGTCATCGGTACCGCGAGCTTCATCAGCTCGGAGGGCTGAAAGCGGAACAGCCCGAGATCGAGCCAGCGCTGCGCACCCATGCCGATGTGGCCGATGCCGGCGACGATCACCAGCAGCACGCAGCCGGCGGCGTACAGCCACGGCGTCGAGCGGCGCAGGAAATTCGGATTGACGCGCGCCAGCAGCAGCATGGCGACGGCGCCGACCGCGAGGCGCGCCACCGTGCGCAGCACCGTCGGCAGGCTCTGACCGGAGGCGCTGTAGAGCACGACGAGCCCGTAGGCGGCGATCAGCGACAGCCCGATCACCAGAGGCCCGTCGATGCGCAGCTCGAGCAGCACGCGCGCCGCGCCGCTGAGCGTGCGGCGCGTGCGCGATTCCGACGTGACTTCTTCGTAGATCATGTGAGCACCGTTAACCCGGCGGTCGCAGCGCCGCCGGCGGCGACTGCTCCGCCTGCGCGGTGGGCGGGTGTGCGGGCGCCTTGCTCGGCGGAAGCGCCTGTGGCCGTAGCGGCGGGACCATCGACGGCTTGAGCTTGCCATCCGGCCCGAGCAGATAGGCGTCCATGACCTTGCGGGCGATCGGCGCTGCGGTGCTGGCGCCGAAGCCCGCATTCTCCGCGAGCACGGCCACGGCGATGCGTGGGGCCTCGACCGGCGCAAAGGCGATGAACCAGGCGTGATCCTTGAAACGCTCCTCCACGTCCTGTGTGAGCTTCTGGCTGCGCGACACCGTGACCACCTCGGCGGTGCCGGTTTTTCCGGCGAGCTGGTAGGCGGCGCCTTTGACGAACGCGGTGGCCGTTCCCCCCGGCCAGCTGGTGGCGCCGATCATGCCCTGGATGACAATGTTCCAGGCCTCGTCGCTGACGCCCTGGATCGGTGGGTTCTCGATCGGCGGCAACCGCTGAATCTCTCCGCGCGCATTGCGCAGGCCGGTGATCAGGCGCGGCCGAAAGCTCCTGCCGCGCTCGGCCAGCGCCGAGGCGACGTGCGCGAGCTGCAGCGGAGTCACGAGCAGATATCCCTGACCCACGCCGACGTTCACCGTTTCGCCCGGGTACCAGGCCTGTTTGTACGTTTTTCGCTTCCACTCGGGCGAGGGCAGGATGCCCGGTTTCTCACCGCTGATGTCGATACCGGTGAGCTGGCCGTAGCCGAACGGCGCCATGAATGCAGCGATGCGGTCGATACCCAGCGTGTTGGCGAGACGATAGAAGTACACATCGCACGATCTCGCGATGGCATGTGGCAGATCGAGGTTTCCATGGCGCCCGAACTTGCCCTCGCGAAACACCAGGCTGCTGTGCGGCAGGTAGTAGACCCCGGCACAGAACTCCTGCTTGTCCGGGTCCAGGACGTGATAAGTCAGGCCGGCGAGCGCCAGCACCGGTTTGATGGTGGAGCCGCACGGGTAGGTGCCGCGCAAGGCGCGATTGAACAGCGGCTTATCGATGTCTTCACTGAGCGCGGCGTATTCCACGCGCGTCACGCCACGCGCAAAGATGCTGGGATCGAAGCCGGGCTTGCTGGCGAGCGCCAACACGTCGCCGTCGCTCGGGTCAATCGCCACGACTGCGCCGCGATGATTTGCCAGCCCCTGCTCTGCCGCTTCCTGAGTCGCGAGATCGATCGACAGCACCACGTCATCGCCGGCCGCCGGCGCGACCGCGCTCAGGTGCGGTGCATACGCGCCCTGCCGTTGCACCGAGCGGCCTTGCGCGTTGACCAGTATCTCGCGCGAGCCATTGCGACCGTGCAGCTGCTTCTCGTACGCTGCCTCGACGCCCAGCTTGCCGATCAGCGTCGTCCCGTTGTAGCTGACACGGTCGATGTGCTCCAGATCCTGCTCGCTGATGGCGGCCACATAGCCGAGCGCGTGCACGCCGAGGGCGCCGAAGGGGTAGTGGCGCGTTTGCCGAGTCGCCAGATCGACGCCGGGAAATTCGAAGCGATGCACCGCAAAGCGCCCGATCTCGTCCTCGGTGAGCCGCAGCCGCAGCGGGACGGTGTCAAAGCTGCGCCGCGCCAGGATCATGTGTCGGGTCTCGTCCAGCTCGTCCGGATCAATGAGGCGCAGCGCCGCGAGTCGATTGAGCGTGTCGTTGAGGTCGGGTGTCTGTTCACGAGTCAGCTCGAGCTGGTAGGCCGGCTCGTTGTCGGCAAGCACCACGCCGTTGCGATCGAGGATGAGACCGCGGCTGGCCGGGATCGGCTCGTTGCGCACGCGGTTGCCCTGGGAGAGCTCCGCGTAGTACTCGTGCCGCCCCACCTGCAGCACGAACAGCCGCGCGATCAGTCCGAGCGTCGCGAGCCCCATGAGCGCTGCGCACACGATCGAGCGCTGGTCGAACAGGCGCTGCTCGCGCCAGTGATCCTTGATGCGCACGGCCGGCATGACAGTACCGTCAGAACCTCACGAGCCTACGCAAGTTCCGCTCATGCGAGGCGTCCCGCGCCGTAGGCGAGGATGGCGGCGGCCGGTGGCCAGATGAGCGCGCCGGTGAGCGTGTGCACCCAGCGCAACGGGCTGGTCACCGGATGGCCGGTCCAGCCATCGATCATGAACAGCACCACCTCGTAGAAAACGAGCGCGACGAACACGAACAGCGCCTGCTGGATGGCGGGCTTGGAGCGGATCCTCTGGTGCTCGCGCACCGCGATGTAGGTGATGAGCGACAGCGCCAGCGCATGCTCGCCGAGGACCGGTCCCTGAAAGACATCGAGCATCAGACCCGCGAAGAAGCCGAGGGCGATTCCGCCGGTGCGCGGCGCGTTCACCGACCAGTAGAGCACCGTCAGCACGAGGAACGCCGGGCGCAGCACGTCGAACCACGGCGGCAGTGGCAGCACCGTGAGAGTGAGCGCCACGAACGCCGTGAGCAGCATGCGCCCGCGCGAGTCGACGTTCACGGCTGCCTCGGCTCGGGTGCGGATGCCGCTGTCGCAGGCGGCGTGGCGTCCGGCGCTGAAGCGCTGTCCGCGGGCCCGGCGGCCGCCTCGCTGACTGCGGCCGGCGTGTCCCTGGACGCGGCCGGCGCTGCAGCGGGCACCTTGCGGGGGGCGTGCGTAGTCTGTTGCGTGGGCGTCGGATGGGGCTCGGGCGCGGCCGGCGGTGTCGGTTGCGGCACGGGCGTCGCCTGCGGAGCCGGTCGGGGTCTGGGGGGCGTCGTCTGCGGCTGCATCGCGGCGTTGCCGCTGCCGAGCTCGCCAACCGCATCCCCGTCGCCGGCCGGCGCCGGCTGGCGACTCATGCGGAACCACACCAGCATCACCTCACCGTCGGTGCTCACGTGCGAAAGCGGTGCGGCGCGCACCTGGGCGAGCGGCTGCACCGCGTCGCGGTGTACCTCGGTGACGCGTGCCACCGGATAGCCTTCCGGAAACACCCCGCCGAGACCCGAGGTCACCAGCAGGTCGCCGTTCTTGATGTCGGCATTGCCGGGCAGGTAGGGCAGCGCCAGCGAGCTGGTGTCGCCGGCGCCCACCGCGATGGTACGCAGCCCGGTGCGCTCGATGCGCACCGGCACGGCATGCTCGGGATCCGTGATCAGGATCACTTCCGCGCTCCACGGACCGACGTGCGTGGTCTGGCCGATGAGTCCCTTGTCATCGAGCACCGCCTGACCGCGGAACACGCCGTTGGCCGCGCCGCGATCGATGAGCAGCCGCTGTCGCAGGCTGCTCAGCTGGATGTTGACGATTTCCGCGGCCAGCCAGCGATCGGCGATCGGCGGCAGCGCCTCGCGCAACCCGCGCAGCTCGCTGTTCTCGCGCGCCAGCGCCTCGTAGCGCATGGCACGCAGCTCGAGGTCGCGTTGCGTGGTGCGCAGCCGCGAGTTCTCGGCGCGCAGCGCTTCGCGGGTCTGCAGGCTGTCGCGCAGCCAGCGCCAGGCGGCGGACGGGGAGTTCACCGCGAGCTGCACCGGATAGGCAGTGGCCTGCAGCACGTAGCGCACCTGCTCGAGATAGTGCTGGCGCTGATCGAGATACATCACCACCACCGAAAGCAGCGCGTACAGCGTGAAGCGAAAGCCGGGCGAGCCGCCCCGCCCCGTCAGCGGTCTGCCGGCTGCTGTCCCGAAGGCGGCCACTTAAAGACTCGTGCGCTCCTTGGCAAACCTATTCGAGGCCGAAGTGTCCCGGGCCGAGCTCATCCATCAGCTCGAGGATGCGGCCACCGCCGCGCGCGACGCAGGTGAGAGGGTCGTCCGCCACCACGACCGGGAGGCCGGTTTCCTCGGTGAGGAGCTTGTCGATATCACGCAGCAGCGCGCCGCCGCCGGTGAGCACAATACCGCGCTCGGCGACGTCGGCGCCGAGCTCGGGTGGGGTCTGCTCGAGGGCCTGCTTGACCGCGCTCACGATACTCTGCAGCGGCTCCTGCAGAGCCTCGAGGATCTCGTTGCTGTTGAGCGTGAAGCTGCGCGGCACGCCCTCGGAGAGGTTGCGGCCCTTTACCGAGAGCTCGCGCACCTGCTGCCCCGGATAGGCCGAGCCGATCTCGATCTTGATGCGCTCGGAGGTCGCCTCGCCGATCAGGATGCCGTAATTGCGCCGCACGTAGTTCATGATCGCCTCGTCGAAGCGATCGCCGCCGATGCGCGCGGAGTTGGCGTACACCACGCCGTTGAGCGACAGCACCGCCACCTCGGAGGTGCCGCCGCCGATATCGAGCACCATCGAGCCGCGCGCCTCGTGCACCGGCAGCCCGGCGCCGACCGCGGCGGCCATCGGCTCGCTGACGATGGCGACGTTGCGCGCCCCGGCACCCTCGGCCGATTCGCGTATCGCGCGCCGCTCCACCTGCGTCGAGCCGAATGGGACACACACCAGCACCCGCGGGGAGGGCTTGAGCGTGCGGTTGCCGTGCACCTTATTGATGAAGTACTGCAGCATCTTCTCGGTGTAGGTGAAGTCGGCAATCACGCCGTCCTTCATGGGTCGCACCGCGGTGATGTGGCCGGGCGTGCGGCCGAGCATGCTCTTGGCCTCGGAGCCGACCGCGACGATCACCTTGCCGCCGCGCGTAGGCTCGTCCTGCACCGCGACCACCGAGGGCTCGTTCAGCACAATGCCCTTGTCGCGGACGTAAATCAGCGTGTTGGCCGTGCCCAGATCGATCGACAGATCGCTGGAAAAGTAACCGCGCAGGCGTTTGAACATGAAGCGACCGGGAAAGAGCTTCGGGCGAGCCGAAAAAGTGGCGCGTAATCTAGCAACCGACAGGACATTCAGCAAGGCAACATGTATGATTTTGAGCGGGTTTTCTCAGTTCGCGACGCATTTCCCATGATCCTCACGCGCGAGCAGATCGCAGGCATCGCCGCCCTGGCGCGCCTTGAGCTCACTCCTTCCGAGTTCCCGGTCTACCAGGAGAGCCTGTCGCGGATTATCGACTTCGTCGGCGCCCTGGACGCGTGCGATACCACGGACGTCGTCCCGATGGCACATCCGCTGGCGGGCCTCTCGCAGCGGCTGCGCCCGGACGTGGTAACCGAGGAGGACCACCACGAGCAGTACCAGCCGAACGCGCCGCTCACTGCGGCGGGGCTGTACCTCGTGCCCAAAGTCATCGAGTGACGCTCGTGAGCGACTTTCACCGCAACACCCTCACGCAGCTCGCCGCGGGATTGCGGGCGCGCCGCTTCTCGAGCGTCGAGCTGGTGAGTGCCTTCCTCGAGCGCATCGAGGCGAGCCAGCGCTCGCTCAACGCCTTCGTCTCCGTGACCCGCGAGGAGGCGCTCACCGCGGCGCGTGCCGCCGACCGTGCGCTCGGCGCCGGCGCGGGCGGCGCGCTCACCGGCGTGCCGATCGCGCACAAGGACATCTTCTGCACGCAGGGCGTGCGCACCACCTGCGGCTCGCGCATGCTCGACAACTTCATCTCGCCGTACGACGCCACGGTGGTCGCGAAGCTCAAGGCGGCGGGCGCGGTAATGCTGGGCAAGACCAACATGGACGAGTTCGCCATGGGCTCCTCCAACGAGACCAGCTACTACGGTCCGGTGCGCAATCCCTGGAACCCTCAGCTCGTCCCCGGGGGCTCCTCCGGTGGCTCCGCGGCGGCGGTAGCAGCGCGGCTCGTCCCGGGCGCCACCGCGACCGATACCGGCGGCTCGATCCGCCAGCCGGCCGCGCTCTGCGGCATCACCGGGATGAAGCCCACCTACGGACGCGTGTCGCGCTACGGGATGATCGCGTTTGCCTCGAGCCTCGATCAGGGTGGGGTGCTCACGGTGAGCGCGGCCGACGCGGCACTGCTGCTGCGCGAGATAGCCGGCTTCGATGCCAACGACTCGACCAGCGTCGCTCGGGAAGTTCCCGATTATCCCGCGCTGCTCGAGCAGCCGGTCGCGGGGCTGAAGATCGGCCTGCTGCGTGAATTCTTCGACGAAGGGCTCGATCGTGAGAACGAGCGCTGCGTGCGCGAGGCGCTCAAGGTGTTCGAGGGGCTCGGGGCGCAGCTCACCGAAGTGAGCCTGCCGCACCTGCCGCTCTCGGTGCCGGTGTACTACGTGGTGGCCCCCGCGGAATGCTCGTCGAACCTGGCGCGTTACGACGGGGTGCGCTTCGGGCACCGCTGCGAGAATCCGCGCGATGTCAACGACATGTACCGCCGCACGCGCGGGGAAGGCTTTGGCGCGGAGGTCAAGCGGCGCATCATGACCGGCACTTACGTGCTGTCGGCGGGTTACTACGACGCCTACTATCTCAAGGCGCAGCGCGTACGCGCGCTCATCAATGCCGACTTCATCCGCGCCTTCGAGAGCGTCGACGTGCTCATGGGTCCGACCACGCCGACGCCAGCGTTCGCCATCGGTGCCAAGACCGCTGATCCGATCACCATGTACCTGAACGACATCTACACGATCGGGGCGAATCTCGCGGGCCTGCCGGCGATCTCCGTGCCGTGCGGCTTCGTGCAGCAGCTGCCGGTCGGGCTGCAGATCGTCGGTCCGCACTTCAGCGAGGCGCGCGTGCTCAACGCCGCGCACGCCTTTCAGCGCGCCACCGACTGGCACACGCGCGTGCCGCAGGGATACGCATGAGCGGCTGGGAGACGGTCATCGGGCTCGAGATCCACGCGCAGCTCGCGACCCGATCGAAGATCTTCTCGGGCTCGTCCACCGCCTACGGGGCGCCGCCGAATTCCCAGGCGAACCTCGTCGATCTCGGCTACCCCGGGGTGCTGCCGGTGCTCAACGGCGACGCCGTGCGCATGGCGGTCAAGCTCGGACTCGCCATCGAGGCGCAGATCGCCGCGCACTCGGTGTTCGCGCGCAAGAACTACTTCTACCCCGACCTGCCGAAGGGCTACCAGATCAGCCAGTACGAGCTGCCGATCGTGAGCCGCGGCACGCTCGCCATCGTTCTCGAGGACGGCAGCACCAAGCGCATCGGCATCACCCGCGCACACCTCGAGGAGGATGCCGGCAAGTCGCTGCACGAAGGGCTCCCGGGCGTGACCGGTATCGATCTGAACCGCGCCGGCACGCCGCTGCTCGAGATCGTGTCGGAGCCGGACCTGCGCTCGGCGAAGGAAGCGATCGCGTACATGAAGAAGATGCACACCCTGGTGCGCTACCTCGAGATCTGCGACGGTAACATGCAGGAGGGGTCGTTCCGCTGCGACGCCAACGTTTCGATCCGCCCGGCCGGCGCGAGTAAGTTCGGCACCCGCACGGAGATCAAGAACCTCAACTCCTTCCGCTTCGTCGAGCGCGCCATCAACTACGAGGTGGAGCGCCAGATCGAGCTGCTCGAGTCGGGCGGCGAGGTAGTGCAGGAGACGCGGCTGTACGACCCGGACAAGGGCGAGACGCGCTCCATGCGCTCGAAGGAAGAGGCCAACGACTATCGCTACTTTCCGGACCCCGATCTGCTGCCCGTCGAGCTCGAGCAGCC
>DATIZW010000244.1:0-15369 GCA_035516875.1 Steroidobacteraceae bacterium | reverse complement strand
CCATTGTTTGGTTTCACGGTCGTCCCTCCGGTCTACTGGTCCACAGCGATAGTCAGCCCTACACCATCCCGCGGAGCATCGCCCGGCCGCGCTTCCGCAGCTGCCGGCCGATACACGTACTTGGCATAGAGGTACTGACGGAGCGAGTCGAGAAGCTCCACCGGCCCGCGGCGCGGCCGCTCGGTCTGCTCGAGCTCGCTCAGCTTGAGCGCCGCATAGGGCTCCTGGGCGCTGGTCAGCGCCAGCAGGGCGATGTCGTCGCGGTCGACGTGACGGTCTGCATCGATGCCGCCGTTGATGATGGCTTCGAGCTTCGCCGCATCGATCTCGAAGAAGCGCAGCAGTTCTGCCCCGGACTCGACGAACACGGGCACGAGGTTGCGCCCGTGGACGTCGGGGTCATAGAGCGGTCCGAGCTTCGCCAGCATGCTCTTGACGGCGAAGCGGATGACGTCCGAGTCCCGCACGCCGAGCCGGGCGGCGAGCTTTTTCACCTTGCGGACATCCGAGCCGTTCATGCGGATCGAGACAGTCTTCTTGCGACCTTCAGCCACGACTCGTCCACCCTGGTATGTGAAGTGTTGTGCGAAGCCGCAGAGAACAGTAGGGCGACTGTGTTGCAGTCACTTTTCGCTTCGATGACGATTGCGCCGTTCTTGTACCGCGCAGGGTCGACAGTGGTGGTCGATGTGAAACGAAAAGAAGGAGAGCCGGCGGGCGGAGCCGGTCCCGGGAGCTGCGGATGAGGGAATGACGCGCCGGATGCGCGGCGCGAGCGGCTTACATCAGATCAGCCGCACGACAGAGGCGCGCGCGGTGGCCTCGAGGCTTTACTGAGCTCCGCCGGGAGGGACTGCGGGCGGGAACGGAGTCGTCGCAGGCGCCGACCCGGTATCCTGGGCCTTCGGCTTGGTGCCCGGAGCGAGCTGATCCTGCGCCCGGGAGCGGTAGTCGTCGATCAGGTTTTCGTTCTGCACGCGCTTGATCTGCGTGAAGGGCTCCGACCGTGCCATCCGCGACCAGAAGCCCTGGCGGTCGAAGTGCGTCAGCACCTCGTCGTTGAGATGGTAGAGCGCGAGGTTGTGATCGTCACATGCCTTCAGCTCGTGCTCGCGCGCCGCCAGAGACTGCTTCGCCGTCGCCCCTGCGACCTCTGCCTCGCGCAGCTTCTGCACGGTCTCGCGGAACTTCGCGATGAGCTCCTGCATCCTGTCCTTGTACTGCGCGAGCTCCCGTTCGGCAGCCTCGCGCTGCGCGGTGGTCTGCGCAGCCGCGGCGGCCGCTCCCTGCGCGCGGCGCTCGATCGCCTGCTGGCCGGCCTTGAGCGCGTCACGATCCTTCTTGAGATCCGCGAGCTGGCCTTTGAGTTTCTCGTTCTCGGCCTGCAGCGCGGTGCGCTCCGAGGCGAGCTGTTGCATCTGCTCGAGGAGCTGTGCGCTCGCGGCGCCGCCGCCGCGCGGCGTCTGCGCGCTGGCGGCGGCCAGCACGCCGCCGGCGGCCAGGCACGCGACCATCCAACCACCCGGCCTTCTCATGATCTGCTCCTCGATGAGTGCGGCGGCTCAGCCGCGCGAAACGATGCGCAGGCTGATGGGGTTCGGCATATCGGCAGGCGGAACCTGCGACAGCCGGCCGATGCGCGCGAGGTCCGCTTCGATCGCCTGGTCGCGCTCGCGGTTGCCGCTCGATTGAGCGAGCTGCACGTGATCCACCGTGCCATCGCTCCGGACCCACACGTGCACGATCAGCGTGTATTCCCCGCTGCGCGCGCGCTTGTCGGCGTTCAGCTGGTCGAGGATCGCCTCCTTGATGAGACCCGCGTACCACACATAAGCGCTGCCGCCCGCGGCGAGGAGGTCGCGCCCTCCCTTGTTGGCGAGCAGTCCGAAAGCATCTCCGCCGGCGCTTGCATCCGCGTCCAGCCCGAGCTGCTGCCCGGGCGGCGGCTCATTCGATTGGGCCGGATCGGGCTTGGGCTGGGGCACGTCCACCTTCTCCTCCTGGGGGGGCGGCGGCGGCGGCAGATCCGGGGGCGGGGGTGGCGGGCGCATCAGGTGGATCTCCTGAATCACCTGCTTCGGAGTGCCCGGGGGACTGTTGAGGAAGCTGCGCATCATGGCGAAAGTGCCGGCGCCGATCAGCACCACGCTCAGGCCGAGCAGCACGATCGGCAGGGAGCGGCGTTTTCTGCGGCGTGGGACTGTCACCGTGCGCGTCCTTACTTGACGATCTTCTGAGTGACGAGCCCGAGCTGGGTGATGTCGAGCCGTCCGAGGAGGTCGAGCACATCGACCACTCGCTGGTACTGAATGGTCGAGTCCGCCTTGATGATCACGGGCAGCGTCGGGTTCGCGGCCTTGTATTGGCGCAGCATGTTCTCCAGCTCGCTCATGGACACCGGGAAGGTGTCGAGGTAAATGGTGCCGTCCGCGCTGATCGTGATCGCCTTGGTCTTGTTCTCGGCGAGACTCGGCTGGGCGCTCGCCTTGGGGAGATTGACCTTGATGCCCTGCACCGTGGCGGTCGTCATGATGATGAAGATGACGAGCAGCACGTAGGCAAGATCGAGCATCGGCGTGATGTTGATCTCGTCGTAGACATCCTGGTCACCGCCAACTGGGCCTGCCATGGAAGCGCTCCCTCAGGAATAGGTTTCCGCGATGCGCGCCACGAACTCGTCGGCAAACACGCGCATGTCCGCGCTGATCTCCCTGACGCGGGTGTTGAGATAGTTGTAGCCGAAGAGGCACGGGATTGCGACGCCGAGGCCGGCGACCGTCGCGACCAGCGCGGCGGCGGTGCCGGGCGCGATCGCATTGATGTTGACGTCACCCGAGGCCGCGATCGCCGCGAAGGTGATCATGACGCCGACCACCGTGCCGAGCAGCCCGAGGAAGGGGCCGCCCGCGATCGCCACCGTGAGCCATACCATCTGGCTGTTGAGGCGCTGCACCAGGCGGGTGAGCGCGGCGTCGAGGCTGGCACGGATCGCCTCGATCGACTGTGCGGAGAGTGAACGCACGCGATCGGCGCCCGCGGCCTGGCCTTCGAGGCGCTTCATCGTCTCGCGCATGCCGTGGTGATAGAGCGGCCAGAGCGTGGAGGCGCCAAAATCCTCGTCCTCCTCGAGCGACGTGTCGTCCTCCTTGCCGCCGCCGAGCTTGCGCTCGAGAGCGGCCGGGTCGGCCGACATCTCGTTGAAGGTCGCCAGAAACTTGCGGTTGCCCGCGGCGACGCGTGTCAGGAAGAGTCCCTTGACGCCCATGATGAAAAGCGCCATGAAGAACATGAACGCGAGGATCGCAATCACGACCCAGCCGTCGACCGTCACGTTGCGCAGCGTCGTCGCAAAGTAGGATTCCTTGCCGCCCTCGCGCTGGGTATCGCCGCCGTAGACGACGAGCGGCGCAACGATGCCCTGGCTGCGCGCCGCGGCCTTGAGCCAGTCGGCGCTGCGCACGGAGTTGGCGACCTCGAGCTCATCCACCTGCCCGGTGAAGTAGTTGCTCTTGGCGACCGAGCCACCGATCGTGAGCACCCCGGCGATCTCCTGTGCATCCGCGTCGGCGTGCCCCGCGTCGACCCCGTCGACGAAGAGCGTCAGGCGCCCGTCGCCGATGCGCAGCGCGAGGTGGTGCCACTCGCCGGTCGTGAGCTGGCCGCTCTGGGTGATGCTGACCGGTGCGCCGCCGCCGGCGTAACGCGCAAGAGCCTGCGTGCCGGCGATGCCGAGCACGAGCTCCCGGCCCTGGTCGGCGAGCTGTGCGAGGTCCGCGTCGGTCTGCGGCGCGTCGATCCGCACCCAGGCTGAGAGCGTAAGGCCCTTCCCCGCCGCAAGATGCAGCGCGCCGCTCGCGGGGATCGAGATCGTCTGGCTGCCGGAGAACTTCACTCCCGAGCCGATGAGGGAGGCCGGAGCGGCTTCGGCATCGAACGCGCTCGGCTCGCTCTTGTAAGTCGTCGCGTCCTGCGGCGCGCCCTTGGCGGCGGCAAAGTGGTAGTCGAGCACCTGGCTGGTGTCGTAGGTGCCGGCGGCATCGGCGGCGCTCGTCGCGTTCTTGTTGCCGTAGTAGAGAAAGACCTTGTCGCTATTCGCCCCACCCGTGAGGTGCGGCACGCGCACCCAGACGAGCGCGATCTGATCCTGGGGATCGAAGCGCTCGATGTGGAACTTGAGGGGCGTCTTGTCGTCTGCGCCGAGGAAGCGGAAGTCCGACCCGTCGGGCTTGGCGTCGTTGAAGTACTGAAAGTTCGCGAGACTCAGGCGGATCAGGATCGGGACGTCGGTTGGCGCGCCGGGAATGTCGGCGCCCTTCGGCGTCAGATCGAAGTCGATCTCCTTGCGGTAAGCCCAGTCGCCGTTCCACCAGGCTCGCGCATCACCGCCCCACCCGCCCCCGAGCAGGACGAGCCCTGCGATGGCCAACAGCCGCGCCCAGTGCCTCAAGAGTTAGTCCTCGCTTATAAAATCTTGCGGGCGCTCCCGGCCCAGCGGCATCCCCGCGCCCTCCGGGGTGGCATCCTAGCCGCGGCATAGAGACAAGCCGATTACGGAAAAGTTGATTATTTCGTCCTTGTGTGACGTTTCTGTTTCAGTCGAGCTCAGGCCACGGCTCTTCACTAAGAGGGCCCGCAGGGGCGACGCTCTCCGCAGCCATTCAGGTGCGGGCGAGTAGTGAGCGGGTCGACTGGATCGAGCTAGCCCGAAGTGCCGCTCAGACTGGCGAGCACGGTGCGCGCCTCGCTCGCGCCGGGGAAACTGCCCGAGCCTGCCAGTGCCGATTCCAGGTTGGCGCGCGCCCGCGCGCGATCACCCGCCCGCAGCTGCGCCAGCGCCAGGTGGTAGTGGATCAGTCTCGATCCCGGCGCGCCCGTCACCGCGCGCTCGAGCACCGGGAGCGCCTTCTGCACCTCCCCGCGCTTGAAGAGCACCCAGCCGTCGGTATCGAGCAGTGCCGGGTCGCTCGAGGAGGCGAATGCGGCGCTCAGGTCCCGCGCCCGATCGAGGCTCGCTTGATCCGTGCGGTAGGTCGCGAGCAGCTCGGCGAGGCTCGCGGCCACCTTCGGCTGCGGGTTGCGCCGATAGAGCGCGTCACAGGTCGCAATCGCATCGTCTACCCGGCCCTTGCCCTCGTAGAGCACCGCGAGCTGCATGGCGATCTGCGGCTCGGCGGGCGCGACCCTGATGCCCGCCTGCAGCGCCTCGATTGCGCCGGCATCGTCATGCTGCGCCTGCCGGGCGACCGCGAGGTTGTGATAGGGGTACCACCAGGTCGGGGCCGCCTGCACCGCGCGTGACAGCGTCGCGGCCGCGTGCGCGAAATCGCGCACCGCAAGATAGGTCTCGCCGAGCGCCTCGAGGACCTCGGCATTCCCCGGATGGCGCCCGGCGGCACTCTCAAGCCGCGCCAGCGCCTCACCGGCTCTGCCCCGCTCGAGCTCGACTCGCGTCAGCGCGATGAGCGGCGCGAGCGCGTCGGGTTGCAGCTCGAGCGCGCGCTTGAGCTGCTGCTCAGCCTCGTCGAAGCGCTTCTGCGCTTCAGCCACCTGAGCGGCCAGGTAGTAACCGTCCGCAGACTTCGGCTGCAGTGTCTTGAGGTCCTCGGCGGCCGTGCGCGCCGCGGGAATGTCTCCCTTGGCCAGGTACGCCCTGATCAGCGTCTCGCGCACGGCGGCATCGGCAGGCCGGCGTTGCACAGCCTCCTCGAGCAGCGCGACGGCTTGCTCAGCCCGGTGCGTCTGCTCGTAAAGCTGCGCGAGATCGGAGCGCACACCGGCGTCATCCGGTGCGATCTGGAGCGCAGTATGCAACTCGTCCTCCGCAAGGGCCGGCTGCTGATTCGCCAGCAGCGCACTCGCCAGCATCCGTCGCACCGGCACCGCGGCCGGCTCCTCGCGCAGCACTCCACGCAAATCCGTGATCGCCGCCGCGGAGTCGCGCCGCGCGAGCTCGAGTTCTGCGCGCATGCGCAAGGCGTCGCTGTCGCGTGGATTCTCGCCGAGCACCGCGCCTATGATCTTCTCGGCGTCCGCCGGCTTGCCCGCGGACAGCAGGATCGCGGCGATCCGATCGCGGGCGACGAGCGCATTGGGACCGGAATCGGACCCCTTCAGCAGCGCCTCGTAGGCTGCGAGCGACTGCTCGCGCGAGCCTGCACGCAGCAGCAGCGCGCCGAGCTCGAGCCGCAGGTCCGTGTTGCCGGGATCGGCCGCGATGAAGGTCTCGATCATCTGCTGCGCGGCGGCGCGCGAGCGCTGCGCTTCGACGAATGCAACCAGCGCCAGCTTCGCCTCGCTGCTGTCGGGCTGGGCCTTGACCTCGTCCTCGAGCGTCCGCTGCGCGTCATCGTAGCGATGCTCGCGCGCGTAGAGACCCGCGAGCTGACTGCGATAGGAAACCCTCGCGGGCTTGAGCGCAATCAGCTGCTGCAGTTGCTCGATCGCTCTGTCCGGCTCGCCGATCTCGGCGTAGATCGTCACCAGCAGCTCGCGCAGGTCGGTCGAGGACGGCGTCCGGCGCAGGGCGGAACTCACGAGCTCAACCGCTCGCGCTTCCTGCCCGCGCTCGCGGTACATCGCGGCAAGCAGTCCCACGGCCTCTTCGTTGTCCGGCGCGAGCTGCGCTGCGCGTTCGGCGTCGGCGAGCGCTGCCTCGGTCTGCCTGAGTCTCGAGCGGGCCAGGGCACGGACCACGAGCAGCGCGGCGCTGTCAGGCTGCTTGGCGAGCGCGGGCCCGATCAGCTTCAGGGCCTGCTCGGGAGCACCACCGAGGTCGTAGAGCCGGCCGAGATCGGCGCGCGCCTCGATGTTCTCGGGCGCGAGCTCGACCACTGACTGGTACAGACCCGCCGCATCACGCCAGCGCCCGAGTTTTTCTGCCGCCTCGCCCGCTAGCAGCCGCGCCTGCGGGTCGCGCGGCGCGATCTGCACCGCATTGCGGAACTCGATGCTCGCCTTGAGGAAGTCGCCGCGTGCCAGGTACTCCCGCCCGCGCTGAATGTAGCTGATGCGGCGCGACTCGGCGCCACCGCAGGCGGCGAGGGTCAGGAGCAGCACGGCGGCCAGCGCCGCAGCGCGCGCCGGTACCGAGCGCCCTGAAAATGCGGCGTGTAGTCCTGTCAGCATCCCGAATCCCATCCGAACGTTAAATCTTAGGTCCAGCGCGTGTCGGTCATGTGACAGGGGTGTGCCTCAGAACGATCCCAGCAGCTCGAGCTGCCAGACGTCGATCGTGAGCGGCGGCCCGTCGATCGCATCAAAGGGCATGTAGCGCAGGCGCGCGTACACGCGGTCGGTGAGGTTCACCCGGGCGCCGAGAATGTAGCCCTTGGTGTCCGTTCCGCCGAGGTGGTAGTCCTGGTCCGTGAAGGCATCGACCACCGCGTCGCGCTGGATGTAGCGGTAGCCGACGAAGGTTTCCCAGGCACCGGCGTGATCGAGCCTCGGCGATCCGAGCGACAGCATGCTCTCGTAACCCTGAATCCGCGGTGCGACAGGGGAGCCCACGCGCGCAGACACCGCGGCTTCCTTGTAGCCGAGGTTCTTGACGTAGTCGGCGAAGAAGCTCAGCCGATAGCGCGGCGACAGCACCCAGTCGGCGCCGAGTATCGCGTCGAGCTCGTGGAAGTCCGCCGCGAGCGCGAACAGGTTAGTGGTCGCCGGATCGCCCGTGTTGGCGATATCGAACATGGTGTTGCCCTTCTGAACGTAGGGCGGCGCCGTGTAATTGGTGGTGTCGCTCTGGAAGGCGTTCAGCACCCCGGCGATGTGATCGAAATAGTAGTAGCCGATGCCGAAGCGAATGCGGCTGCCTTTCTCGAATTGCCAGTCGAGCCCGGTCTGTCCGGCGTAGAGCCATTTGTTGTTGGAGCTCGAGCCATAGCCGAGGGTGAGCGGCACGTCCTGCTCGGGCACCGCGGCGGTCGTCAGATACCAGCTGAACGGCGCCTGTGGCGAGCCCGCGAGCCGCAAGCGGTAGTCGATCGCCAGTCCCTCGAACGTAACGTCCGGCATCCACAGCAGGTCGCTGTAGAAGAAGGGATTCTCGAACTTGCCCGCCCAGATGCTGACGCCGTTACGCGGCAGCACCGCACGGTTGGACCAGCCGAGATACGCCAGGTCGACGTCCGTCGTATAGCGCCCGCCGTACTGGCCTTCCACCTGGTTGAGCGAGTCGGGGTTGACGAGCGTGCCTGTGCTGATGCGTGCTCCACTCAACCACCCGCCGCCGAGGTCGGCGTTCATGTTGAGCCGCAGCCGCACTAGCGGATAGTAACGGCTCACCAGAGTGTCGAGGTACGCCTGGTCTCCCGCCTTGGAGATACCGCCGGCGGCATTGATCGCGTTGTAGTTGTAGTAGCCGAACGGCGCATTGTTCTTCGAGTAGACGTCCGCCTCACCGCGGACCCGTGCGTCGCCGCTCCAGGTGATCCGGTGCAGCCACTCGGGAAGCGCGGCCGGCACGCCCCAGCCCTCGGACTTGGCCTGTGAGACCACCTGCTGGGTGACTTCCGGCACCATTTGTTGAGCGACTTCCTTCTTGATCTCATCCTTCACGACCTGCGGCACATAGGGCACGCGCACCGCATTGGCCTCCTCCTTCTCGCGCTGCTGGCGCTGTGCCGCGGCGGCGGCGGCATCCGCGCCCGCCTTCTCCTGGGCCGCCTTGACCATCGCCTCGGCCTGCTCGCGCGTGATGACGCCGCGTTCGACGAGCGCCTGCAGCAGGTTCACGACGGTATTGCGCAATTCCTCCAGGTGCTGCTGCTCCTCCTGTGGGGACTGCTCGGCGAGCGCCGGTGTCGCGAGCGACACGGCACAAACCAAGGCGATCAGGGAACGCAAAGCCGTGGCGGTCATGGGCAACCCCCTGCTGAGTGATATGCGTGGCGCGATGCGCGCCGGGAAACACGCTCACCGTCGGCGTGGAGGCCGGAACCCCCATCGGCGGCGTGTCACTGTTGATTCATCTCGACGTCAGCTGACACTCACCGAAACAAACGGTGGGGAATTATTTCGACGCGGTGTGACAGTATTGTTGCGCGCCTACAGCGGCGACTTCTCGTGGCCGGAGGACTCGTCTCGCCCGCCCCGCTGCGCGGTGGCCGCCGAGGTGCCGGGCGCGCCGCCCGCTGCCTGCGCCAGCAGCTTCTGCAGCCGCTCGAGTGGAATGTAGCCACCGACGCGCTCGCCGTTCTGCAGGAAGAGCGTGGGGGTCGCGTGAACGCGCAATGACGCGCCGAACGCCTGCAGCTCGCCGACCGGGTCGCCGACGCAATCGGCGCTCGGCGCCGCCGGTGCTTTGCGATCGAGCACCCAATCGGTCCAGGCCGCAGCCCGGTCGGGCGCGCACCAGATGGCGTGCGCATGCGCCGTGGCGTTCTGATGTGTTGTCTCCAGGGGGAAGAGGAATACGTAGACGGTTATGTCCGTCAGCGTGCGCAGGTCCTTCTCGAGCTGCTGGCAATAGGGACAGTCGGGATCGGCAAAGACGGCGAGCTGGCGCTCGCCCGAGCCCTTGACGACTTTGATCGCCTTTTCGAAGGGCAGCGCGTGAAAGTCGATGGAGTTGTAGGCGTCGAGATGCTGCTCGGACAGATCCTCCCGCGTCCGCGTGTCCATGAGCCGGCCGAGGATCAGGTAATCGCCATTCGGATCGGTGTAGCCGACGTGCTCGCCCGCGATCACCTCGTATACTCCCGCAAGCGGCGCGGGCTGCACGGCGTCGACCTTGACCGTGGGGAAGCGCTGCTCGAGCGTCTGCTTGATGTGACTGCGCACCGCCGCATCGTCAGCATGCAGCGGAGTCACGCACGCCGCCACGACCAGCATCAGTGCCGCGCGCGCGGCCGTCCCCGCCAATCTCATACGAGCGTCTCCATCGGCCACGAAGTGAGCGAGCCACCATACGCGCCGAATGTGACAGCCTCATTCCGCGTGCTGCTCGCAGCGCGCCGCTGCCTCGAGCGCGAACGTCTCCGGCGGCTCGCCGCGCTGGTGACGCTCCCACATGAAGCGGTAGGCGCGCTCCAGGTCGCGGCACTGGGCCTGCGTATCGAACAGCGGATGCGTGAGACGGTTGCGGGCGAGCGTGTTGCGGATACGCTCGAGCTCCGCGGGCGCGCTCGCGAGCTCCAAGGCGCGCGCCTCGTATTGCGCTGCGCTGCAGGTAACCAGTTGCGGCAGCCCGACTGCGCGCACAAGACTCCCGGCGACCCGGGCGGCAAATCCGTCCCCGCTGCAGGTGAGCACCGGCACTCCGGCCCACAGGGCGTCGCTGGCGGTGGTATGGGCGTTGACGGGCAGCGTGTCGAGAAACAGGTCCGCCAGCGCATGACGCGCGAGATGCGCGCCTGCGTCGCGATGCGGCGCGAACACCAGCCGTTGCGGCACAACGCCGAGTCGCGCCGCCTCACGTCGCAGATTCTCCGCAACGTCGACGTTGCCACCGTAGAGCCACAGAACGCTGCCCGCCACGCGCTTCAGCAGACGCATCCAGAGCGCGAACATGCCCGGCGTGATCTTGTAAGGCGCGTTGAAGCAGCAGAACACCAGCCCCTGCGCCGGCAACCCTTCCGCGGACCGCTGCGGCGCGCGCGGCGCAAGCGGGCGCTCACGGTCGTTCGGCTGGTAGCAGTGCGGCAAATAAGCGATCTGCTCCGCGTAGCAGTCGCGCTGCTCATCCGGAATGACGTGGCGATCGGCCACCAGGTAATCGATGCAATCCGCACCCAGCGTGCCGGGATACCCGAGGTAGCTCACCTGAATCGGCGCGGGACGGCGCCTCAGGATCGCCATGCGTCCGCCGGCAGCGAATCCGTTGAGGTCCACGAGGATGTCGATCCCCAGGCCCCGGATCCGCTCCGCCGCCTCGGCGTCGCTCTGCCGACTGATGTCGACGAAATCCTCGCACGCGCGCCGCACCCGCTCGCGCAGCGCGCTGCGATCATCGGGCCCGCACGACAGGGCGGTCACCGCGAACGCCGTGCGGTCATGCCGCTCGAGGAGTCCGACCACGAGACGCGCGGTTGCGTGGTTGCGGAAATCCGCCGACAGATACCCGAGCCTGAGCCTCCCCCGGTGCACCGCTGACCGTGGGGCTCGCGTCGCCTCGTGCGGGGTTTCCTCCCGGTAGCGGTCGGCGAGATAAGCCCGCGCGCACTGAAGCTGCAGGCGCGGTGAGTCTGCGATCGAGAGGAAAGCGAACGGGGTGCTCGCGAGTCTGCCTGCGCTGACTCCGGCCTCCACGGCAGCGCGCAGGCTGTCGTAGCTGCGCCAGTCGCCCGCCTGCAGCCTGGCGTACAGCAGGTTGCCAAGGGCGTAGGGGTAGTCCGGGGAAAGCGCCAGCGTGCGCTCCCAGCTCGCCGCCGCCTCGGCGGGCCGGCCCACATCGTGCAGCGCCGCCGCACGATTGGCGTGTGTGTTGGCGCTGCGTCCGCCGATCGTGAGTGCGCGCTCGTAGCTCGCGAGCGCCTCACCCGCAAAGCCGAGCGCCCGCAGCACCAGGCCGCGCCCCTCCCACGCGTCGGCGTCGCGCGGATCGGCTTTCAGGGCTCGCTCGTAGCTTGCGCCGGCTTCCTCGAGACGATTCAGCTCGAGCAACAGACGGCCCCGCTGTACCAAGGCCGCGCCGTTGGCCGGGCTCAGCTCGGTCGCGCGCGCGTAGCTTTCGAGCGCCTGCGCCGTATGCCCCAGGGCCTGCGCGGCCGCGGCCTGGTTGAGCAGCGCTTCGACCAACCGCGGCTCGAGACGCAATGCCTGCTCGGCGCTCGCCAGCGCCTGCCCGGCCTGTCCGAGCCTCAACAGCACCCGGGAGCGGTTCGCGTGTGCCAGCGCGTGGCGCGGATTGACGCGCAGTGAGTGCTCGATGAGCTCGAGTGCTTCCTGCAGCCGACCCCGCTGGCCTGCGAGGACGCCGAGCAGGTTCAGGGCGTCCGCGTCGTCGGGCGCGTCGGCGAGCAACTCGCGGTAGGCGCGCTCGGCGAGGGCCGGAGGTCCGTGCTGGTGTAGCCGCAGCGCACGCTGCAGGCGCGCGGCGCGCGCGCCCTGGGAGGGATCAACGGTCCCGCCAGCCGTGGCACCCGGCGATGATTCGGCCCCCTGCATGTCAGTGCTTCGTGGCCTGGCGCTTCAGGCACTCGACATCGTCGGCCTTGCAGGTCTCCTCGCCGAATCCCAGCAGGAACACGTCGAGCCAGCCGAGCGCGCTCTCGGCCACCGGCGCCTGGGATTCCTGCTGCTGCCGCGCCGCGAAATCGCTGGACGCCGAGCTCACCGCGCTCCCCGCGGTCGATGAGGCACCCACCACGTTCGCGCTGATCCCGGTGGCGGTGATCGGAATCCCGACCGCCGTGCCCGACACCGTGATGTTGTTGGTGCCGAGCACGGCGGTCGCTGCGATGGTCAGGTTGCCCGCGACGATGCCGGCGTCGTTCGCGTTGACGACGCCGTGCGGCGCGAACAGGTCCACCGCGCCTGGCTCGACGCCGGGGGAAGTCGCGAGCGCCTGGATACCGCTGCCCGTGAGGGCGGGTGAGAACGTGACGACCGGAGCCCCGGTCTTCGGATCGATGGTGATGATCGGGGGAGGAGCGGAGATTGCGGTCTTGGCGCCGCGACCGGCATCGATGTCGCCCTCGGTCGACCACACGAGGATGTCGCCGCCGTCCGCCGCGAAGACGCGCGACTGGTTGACCTCGAAGGAGTTGTAGGCGAACGCGTTGACGTCGCCGGTCTGCTCGGCCACGAGGCCGAGCTGCGAGGGCAGCTTGCTGACGCCGAAGCTGGTCGGCGGCTGCGCGAGACCGACGTTGATCTCCCCGCCCGGCGCGAGCAGGGAGACGCTGCCGCCCGCGAGCGTGTAGATGCGGCTGAAGTACAGCTCGAGGTTGCCCGCGTAGGGGTTGCTCTGCCCTTGTGCGAGATCGGGGTTGGCACCGGGAAACAGCGTCTGGATGGCGGCGAACCCCAGGGAGAAATTCCCATCGCCGGTGTCGGCAGCGTGCCGGCCGGACGCGCGCAGGATGTCGAAGAACAGCTGCTCGACGAACGCGCGCTGCAGCTGCGCCGACAGGGTGCCGAAGATCTGCTTGGCCTGCTCGGCCGTGAGACTGGCCGCGCGGGTCAGCGACTGCACGAAAGCCACGAGCTCGGGGTCGAAGGTGCTCGAGCCGTTGATGTATTGCGCGATGAATGCCGCGAATTGCGCACCCACGGACCCAAGCCCCGCCTCGACGCTGACGCCTGCGCCGTTCGCCGGCAGGTTGAGGTTGACGAGATTGCCCTGGGTGGTGATCCCCGCCGAAGTGCCTAGGTTGACATTGCGGCCGGCCGATACCTGCAGCTGACCCGGGCCGTTGAGCGTGATCTGGGCGAGATTCGGCTCGATGTCGCCTGAAGGGTCACGCACGAACGGATAGACGATGTCGCGGCCGGCGCTGAGCGTGGTCACGTCCGCGGGGGTGAGATTCTGCGCAATGATATTGGGGTCGACGATGTCCTGGCCGGCAATGACGCGCAGCGGCAGCGCCGACCATATGCCGCTCAGTAGCGTGTCCCCCCCCGCCGCTGAGAAGTCGACGTTGCCCGTGGCCGCCACGACCTCGGCTGGCAGCGCGTTCGCGGGCTCATTGGCGTGAACGGGTACCGTGGCGTAGAGCAGCGGATTGCTGCTGCCGACGGAGTATTCGATGTTCTGGAACAGCGTGAGGCTCGACTGCGGTGCCGCCACGGAGGGCAGCAGGGTTGCGTCCGCATCCGAGATGATCATTTGCGCGGGACCGCCGCTCGAGACCTGGGCATTGAGGTTCTGCTGGGCGAGCAGCTGCAGGTTCCCCTGGGGCGCCGGCGAGAGAATGTGGATGCCGCCGAGATTCACGTTGCCGCTCGCCGCATAGGCATTGAGCGTCGGGGGCAACACATCGAGGGCAACAGGCACGTGATTGAGATCCGGCTGGGGATCGGCGCCGCTCGCAAGTCCCAGCGTTCGGTCGCTGAACGATGCACCGATCGCGCTCGCGAGCGCGTTGTAGTCGTTGTCGAGCGTCACGTCGCCGCCGATCGCCAGCAGAGTCGCGCTGGCGGTCGGGCTGTAGGTCGAGAAATAACTGGGAACCGCACCCTGCGAGCTGCCGCTCGGGAGCAGGCTCGGGTTGACGATGCCCGAAAGCTGAACGCCGCCGCGCGCGGTGACCGACGCCGTAGTCGCCCCGAGTCCGAGCAGCGGCGCCAGTCCCTGCTGCCCGGGGCTGAGGGCCACGCCCCCGACCTCCCCCCCGGCCTCAAGGTCGAGGCTGCCGAGCCCGACGTAATAGCTGCCGCCGAGGATCGAGCCGCCGGCCTGCACGGTGAGGTTGCCGCCGCCGGCCGTCTGCACCGCGCTCTGCGCGAAGGTCGCACCGCCGACCTGTCGGCCGATGCTCGGAATCGAAGCCGAAAGGTTGGTGATATCGCCGCCCGCGCTCACCCGGACGTTACCGCCGCCGAGCGCGGCGATGCCCTGCTGAAAGCTCTGAAAGTCGACCGTCCAGCCGACGGCCGATCCGCTCGGCGAGGAGGTCGATCCGGCGCGCCACAGCCACGCATTCACGAACTGGTTGGTCGGCGCACCGACCACGTCGCCATCGACCGTGATGCTGATGTTGCCGCCATCCTCCGGATAGGCGCGGCCCCCCAAACCCCCGGTGCGCGCCGCGAGGGGGATCCCGGGCCCGGAGATCCCTGCGGTGTAAAGGAGCGAGGCCTGATTGCCGAGCACGAAATCTCCCGAGGCGCTCACGTCGATGAATCCGGTTCCGGTGCGCACCAGGTTCGTGGCATAGCCTGTGCTCGCGCCCCGGCCGCCGGACGCCGGAGCGCACACCGCGCTGCCCGTGGTGCAGGCGCTGATCGTGACGTTGGCGGCCGGCTGCGCCGCGCTGACGCCGACCGTGAGCGGGTTGGCGGCGCTCAAGTCGGCGCCGGCCGCGATCCGATACGACCAGGAGTCGGACGGTGTCGTCGGCAGCGCGTAGGAGGTGGGCGTCTCGAATCCGTCGGACAGCGCTGCATTGAAGGTCACGCCGCCCGCTGCGCGCAACGTCAGGATGCCTGGAACGTCGTCGTTCGGTCCGAATCGCCAGGTGTAGAGATTCCAGGGCGTCGCGAGCGCGAGCACGCCGCTCGAGTCGATCTCCACACCCGGTGCAAGCATGAAGCCCGGATCGCCGGAACGTCCGAGCGCCTGGGTGATCGCCGGCGCGTTGGCCATGAAATTCGCCGCATCCTGGTAGAGCGGGTTGCCGGGGCCGGCCGTCACATCGGCGCTCGAGATCACCCCGGTCGTGTTGTCGTAGACCTTGAAGGCCTCGAGTGTCGTGCTCGAGGCGCCCT
>DATIZW010000243.1:0-2372 GCA_035516875.1 Steroidobacteraceae bacterium | reverse complement strand
CGCGTTCGCCAGATCCACGGTGGCAAACGCGTCCGCGTCCTCGATCCAGACCCGACCCTCCGGCCGTGGCGGGCGGCGCAGCACCGGGTTGGTGGCGGCGGGAAATGCCGGCGTGAATGCCGGATTCCTTTCCCTGAGCGCCCGCAGTTCCGTCCGGATGCCGAGAAATTTCTGGAAGTGCGATCCCACCGAGTCGCGCGGCGCGCCCTCACCCTGCTCGATGATCGCGGTGAATGCCGCGAGAGCGGTCTTGAGGCATATCACCGGCCGCGCCCCGGGCAGATTCACCTCCTTACTCGAGAGCTGCAGCGCCGCATCGCCGTCGAACGCCGTGGTCTCGCCATAACGCCCCACGAACGAGCGCAGGCCCTCGCCGAGCCGCTCGTAGAAATCGCCCACCGTCTCGTAGTCGCGGCCCATCGGCGTCAGGTGCGGGCGGCTCGTGCCGCGCACATAGGGACGCTCGCAGGCAAAGCCGCCGCCCTCGGGCTCGCTCGAGCCATGCGGCCGCTCGAGGAACACGAAGTGCTGCAGCGTCTGCGCGTTGAAGGGCGCGAGCTTCACCGTGATGCCCGCCGGCAGGTAGCCGGGGTCGAGCGGAAAGTTGGCGCGCCCGATGCGCGGGCTCGCGCCGAGTGCCGAGGTGATGTTCCACACCGCCGCGAGATGCCCCATCTCCTGGATCGCGACCGCGAGCAGCACCTGCCGCCAGCGCTGCACGGCCGCCGCTTCGACGGGCGTGAGCCCCTCACCCTCGCCGTCCTTGAGGCTTGCCGCCGCGTAGACATAGGTGCACATCAGGTTGTGCTCGAGCTCGGCGGCCTCGTAAAGCGCGTTGACGAGAATCTCGCGCTGCGCGAAGGGATCTGCCACGGGAACGTCGTTCATGGAGCCTCCCGGAGAGCGCCTATGTCGCACAAATCCGCCGGGCGCGCCATCCCCCGGATCGGCAGGCGGCATCAGGCGGCGCCGTGCTCGCGTGTCTCGCGAAAGCGGATGTCGGGCCAGCGCTCGAGCGTGAGCTCGAGATTGACGCGCGAGGGGGCGAGATACACCAGGGCGCCGCTGTGATCGAGCGCCAGCTGCTCCTGTGCGCGCGCGCGAAATTCCTCGAGCTTGCGCGGATCGCCGCCACCGACCCAGCGTGCGGTGTACACCGCGACCGGATCGAACACGCACTGCACGCCGTACTCATCCTGCAACCGAAACGCCACCACCTCGAACTGCAGTGGCCCGACCGCGCCGAGAATCAGGTCATTGTTGCGCAGCGGCTTGAACAGTTGCGTTGCACCCTCCTCGCACAGCTGCGACAGGCCCTTCTGCAGCGCCTTCATGCGCAACGGATCCTTGAGCACCGCGCGGCGGAAGATCTCGGGCGCGAAGTCCGGCACGCCGGTGAAGACGAGCCGCTCCCCCTGCGTGAAAGTGTCGCCGATGTTGATCGTGCCATGGTTGTGCAGACCGATGATGTCGCCGGCGTAGGCTTCTTCCGCCTGTGCGCGATCGGCGGCCATGAAGGTGAGCGCATCGGCCACGCGCACTTCCTTGCCGAGCCGCACGTGGAAAAGACGCATGCCGCGCGTATAGCGTCCGGCGCACAGGCGCAGGAACGCGATGCGGTCGCGATGCCCCGGATCCATGTTCGCCTGGATCTTGAACACGAAGCCGGCGAGCGCCTCCTCCTGCGGCTCGACCACGCGCTCGCGTGCCACGCGCGGGAGCGGTCCGGGCGCGTGGGCGGTGAACGCCGCGAGCAGCTCCTCGACACCGAAGTTGTTGATCGCCGAGCCGAAGAACACCGGCGTCTGGCGCCCGGCGCGGTAGGCCTCGGGGTCGAAACGCTTGGTGGCGCCCTTGACGAGCTCGATCTCCTCGCCGAAGGCGCCGCGCGCCTCGCCGAGGAACTCCTGGGCCGCTGCGCTCGCGATTCCGTCGATGACGCGGTTCTCGCCCACCCGGCCACGCTCGCCGGCGGCGTACACATAGATGCGATCCTCGGCAAGGTGATAAATGCCGCGCAGCTCCCGCCCCATGCCGATGGGCCAGGTAAGCGGGGCGGTCTCGATGCGCAGCACGCTCTCGATCTCATCGAGCAGCTCGATCGGTGCACGCCCGTCGCGGTCGAGCTTGTTGATGAACGTCATGATCGGCGTGTCACGCAGACGGCACACCTCCATGAGCTTGATGGTGCGCTGCTCCACACCGCGCGCGCAGTCGATCACCATGAGCGCTGAATCCACCGCGGTCAGCGTGCGGTAGGTGTCTTCCGAGAAGTCCTCGTGGCCGGGCGTGTCGAGCAGATTCACGACGCAGTCGCGGTACGGGAACTGCATCACCGAGGAGGTCACCGAGATGCCGCGCTGCTGCTCGAG
>DATIZW010000242.1:0-2539 GCA_035516875.1 Steroidobacteraceae bacterium | reverse complement strand
TGGCCGGCTTGGCGGTTGCGGCGCGTTCGGCGCGCACCTTGACGATCAGCTTGTCGGTGTTGGCGAGCAACTGCTGCAGATAGGCGGTCTCACCAGGGGCCGGATCGGCCAGGGCGACGTACTTGCCGTCGACCGCCATCGCCGGAATGCTGTCGATCAGGTAGTCGGACGCCAGCTTGTCGGCCTGTACGGTCTGATTGTTCACGCCGAAGGAAACGTACGCGGCCGAGAACTGGTCCGCATGGCCGCCGCTGCGTCCCACCCAGGCGGCGAGATTCTGCTCATCGAACAGCGGCTGTTGCTGCTCGTGGATCGCTTGAAACAACGCGCCGTCGAGCCGGGCGAAATCCCCGCTCGCCTGCAACGCATAGAAGGCGCGTTGCAGGTTCACCCACTGCGGACGGTCGAACCCTACCGGGACCCGGCGGAACGTCACGTCCTTGGGCAACTTCGCGTCCCAGGCGTTGACCAGCGGGAAGAAGTGGGCGCAGTGCGGGCAGGCGTAAGAGAAGAACTCGATCACCTCGATCTTCCCGGGACTGCCGGTGGGCTGCGGCGGCTCGAGCGAGCGGTAGTCCGTGCCATCCTGCTGAGCGCGGGCCGCACGCAACCACGGAGCGACAGCAGCCAGGGCGCCGATCCGCAGCAGCAGAACCCGTCGCGACATCGCCATAGCATCGTCCTTCCATTCAGCGCGCAGCGTACGGGCTTAGTTTAGACAGATTTCGCAGCGCCAGCGGCGGCGGCAGCCTCTCGCGGGCGTGTGCGCGATGAGGCGGTCGAGACGTACGGCGAGTCGCGATCGTAGAAGCGCCACGGCCGCCGTGCCCAATCGCCCGCATAGTCGACGCCAACGCGCGTGGCGCGCGCGATGCGCGCGCGTGGCGTGCCCGGGGGTGGTGGCTCGAGCCACAGGACCCCGCCGCGCAGATCCGCGCCATTCAGTCGCCGGTCGATGCCCAGGGCGCGGCACAGCAGCCCCGGACCCCAGGTGCGCTCGCGCAGGCCGTCGAGCGGCTCGAGCGCGCGCAGCAGCACCGCGTGCGGCACGCCCGCACGGCCCGTGACGACGTTGAGACAATTCCAGAAGCCGTAGATGAAGTAGACATACGCGTGGCCGGGTGGTCCAAACATCACCTCGGTGCGCGCGGTGCGCCCGCGCGCTGAGTGCGCCGCGAGATCGCGCGGCCCGAGGTAAGCCTCGGTCTCGACGATGCGCCCGGCGCGGCGCTGGCGGCCGTCGTCGTGCACGAGATGCACTCCGATGAGCGCGCGCGCCACCGCGAGCGTGCCGCGCGAGAAAAAGGAGCTGGGAAGTATCCGCCTGCGCCGCATGCGCGCGCGATGGTACGGAGAATCCTCTACAATGCACGCATGAAGGAGAGCGGACGGAATGTCCGGCTTTAAAATCAGGGACTTAAGGTCTCTTCGCCGAGTTCTCTTGATGTCCGTGTGGTGCACGAGACCGCTCCTGGGTGTACTCGCGGCGTGTGCGCTTGTTAGCGCACCCGCCTCGGCGAGCCTGTACGCGTTGCCGACCGACGGCTCCGCCGTCGTCGGCACGGACGGCAGCACCAGGACCGTCTACGAGGACACGCTGCCGGACATCGCGCATCGCTACAGCCTCGGTTACTACGAGATCATCCGCGCGAATCCCGGGGTCGATGTATGGCTGCCGGGTGCCGGTAAGGTGTTGGTGTTACCGGGCCGACGCATCCTGCCACCGGGCCCGCGTGAGGGCATCGTCGTTAATCTACCCGAGCACCGGCTGTACTACTTTCCCAAGCCGCACGGACACGACAAGCCCGTCGTCATCACCTACCCGGTGAGCATCGGCAAGATGGACTGGCGCACGCCGCTCGGCGAGACGCACGTCATCGCCAAGATCAAACATCCCGCCTGGTATCCGCCCGAGTCGATCCGCAAGGAGCACGCCGAGAACGGCGATCCGCTGCCGAAGATGGTCGGCCCGGGCCCTGACAATCCGCTCGGCGACTACGCGTTGCGCCTCGCGGCCGGGCGCGGCGAATACATGATCCATGGAACCAACAACCCCACCGCAGTCGGCATGGCGGTGACGCATGGCTGCATCCGCATGTATCCGGAGGACGTCGCGGCGCTCTTTGCCCTGATCCCGGTCGGCACGCCGGTGCGTCTCGTCAACGAGCCCGTGAAGGTCGCGTGGGTGGACGGGAAGTTGTTCCTCGAAGCGCATCCGCCGGTCGACGAGGAAGGTCAGAGCGTCGCGCCGGACCTGAAGTTGCTGTCGCAGAAGCTCGATCACGCGCTCGGCGGCGACAGTGCCGCAATCCACTGGGATCTCGCCCGCGCGACGCTGCGCGCGGCGTCCGGCATTCCGACGCTGGTGGGTCTGGCGGCCGAGGCCGAGGAGCCGAGCGCGCTCGCGCCGCAGGCTTCCACCGACGAGACGCGCGCCTCGCGCTAGCCGCCAGGGTTACCGACGTAGCCGTGCGCCTCTCGCATCCGGCGCCCGCAGCCGTTTCGCCCCGTCCCCCGCCTCAACGTGCGCGGCGCAGCG